>JBDSMV010000226.1:0-11190 GCA_039915715.1 Rubrivivax sp.
GCCGGCAGCGGCGATGGCGAGCCCCTCGATCAACCCGATGATCGCAGCTGGACCGAACGCCATGCACCGCGTTTGGCCGCGCTGTTCGAGCGCGCCAAGGATGGCTTCAATCGTGGCTTCGCGCGCACCAGCGAAAACTACGAACGCGCGGCCGCGGCGATCATCGATCGGCGCCTGATCTTCGTGGTGCTGTACCTGCTGATCTGCGGCCTGCTGGCCTTCTTGTTCCTGCGCATGCCCACCGGGTTTCTGCCGACCGAAGACCAGGGCAACGCGATCGTCTCGTTCCAGCTGCCCCCTGGCGCCACCATCAACCGGGCCGAGCAGGTGCAAAAGCAGGTCGAGACGTACTTCCGCGACTACGAGAGCGACAACGTGACCACCCTCTTCACGGTGGCCGGTGGGGGCGGCGGTGCGGCGGGGCAGAACGTCGGTCGCGGCTATCTCAACTTCAAGGACTGGTCCGAGCGCAAGGGGCACGACAACAGTGCCGATGCGATCACCGGCCGCGCGGCGAAGGCGTTTTCTGGGCTGCGCGACGCCGAGGTCTTTGCGCTGGTGCCACCCCCGATCCGCGGCCTTGGGCAATCCAACGGCTTCACGATCCAGTTGCAGAACACCGGCGACATGACGCGCGAGCAGTTCAGCCAAGCCAAGGACAAGCTGCTGGAAGCCGCACGCAGCGATGCGTCGCTGGCGGCGGTGCGGGTGTCCGAGCTGCCCGACAAGGCCACGCTGAAGATCGACCTTGACCCGCAAAAACTGGCGACCCTGGGGCTCACGCAAGCCAACGTCAACCGCACGTTGTCCACCGCCTGGGGCGGCAGCTATGTCAACGACTTCATCGACCGCGGCCGTGTCAAGCGCGTCTATGTGCAGGGCGACGCACCCTACCGCTCCAAGCCCGAGGACCTGTTCGACTGGTATGTGCGCGGCAGCGACGGCAGCATGACCCCGTTTTCTGCCTTTGCATCGACGAGCTGGGCACAGGCGCCGGTGGCGCTGTCGCGCTTCAACGGCATTCCTTCATTCGAGTTCAACGGGCAGCCGGCTGTGGACAAGAGTTCGGGCGAAGCCATCGCCCGCATCGAAGCCCTGGCGCGTGACATTCCAGGCACGCGCATCGCCTATGCCGGCCTTACCTTCCAGGAACGCCTGTCGGCCGGGCAGGCGCCGATCCTCTATGGCCTGTCGCTGCTGGTGGTGTTCCTGTGCCTGGCGGCGCTGTACGAGAGCTGGTCGGTGCCGGTGGCGGTGCTGCTGATCGTGCCGCTGGGGCTTGTGGGCGCGGTGCTGGCGGTGACGCTGCGCGGTCTGATCAACGATGTCTATTTGCAGTTGGGGCTGCTGACCACGATGGGGCTGGCATCGAAGAACGCGATCCTCATGATCGAGTTCGCCGAGCAGGCCGAAAAGCAGGGCAAGAGCCCGATCGATGCGGCGCTGGAAGCCGCACGCATCCGGCTGCGGCCGATCCTGATGACGAGCCTGGCCTTCGTCTTCGGCGTGATGCCGCTGGCGCTGTCCACCGGTGCCGGTGCCAACAGCCGCATCGCGATCGGCACCGCGGTGGTCGGCGGCATGCTGACGGCTACGATCCTGGCGATCTTCTACATCCCGCTGTTCTTCGTGCTGGTGCGTCAGGCGACGGGGTGGCGGCGCAAGAAGAAGCCGACGCGAAGCGCCGGGCGGGAGCAGGCGGCATGAAGCGTCTGGGCTCCTTCTCGCGGATGCCCGTGATGGTGGCCGTGACCGTGGCAACGCTGCTCGCCGGCTGTTCACTGCAGCCGATCTACGAGCGACCACCGCTGCCCGTGCCACCCCAGCTGCCGAGTGGCGGTGTCTATCCCCTTGCCAATGGCGAGCCGGTGCCGGTGGTGCGTTGGCAAGACGTGTTCACCGACCCGCGCCTGCAGCGCCTGATCGACCGCGCGCTGCTGGACAACCGCGATCTGCGCGTGGCGGCCGCCAGCATCGCCCGCACCCAGGCGCTGTACCGCATCCAGCGCGCATCGCTGCTGCCGGAGATCGACGCCCAGGCCGGCGTGACGCGAGCCGAACGCAGCAGCAGCGGCACTACCACCATGGCGGGGTCGACCGGCACCAGCCGTGCATCGGCCGGCTCCACGGTCAGCAGCACCTATTCGGTCAACGTCGGCACCACCGCGTTCGAGATCGACCTGTTCGGCCGCGTGCGTTCGTTGGGTGACGCGGCACTGAACCGCTATTTCGCCACCGAAGCCGCCGCCCAGACCACACGGCTGCTGCTGGTCGGCGCCGTGGCCGATGCCTGGTTGACCTACGCCAGCGACCGCAGCCTGCTGGCGATCGCCGAGCGCACCGCCGAGAGCGCGGGAAGAAGCGTCGAGCTGACCCGGCAGCGGCTCAGGGGCGGCGTTGCGCCGCGCACCGACCTGCGTCAGGCGGAACTCATTCTGGCGACCGCGCAGGCCGATCTGGCCCGGCTGCAAACCGCGCTGGCGCAGGACGTCCACGCACTGCAACTGCTGGTCGGCAGCCCGGTTGGGGCGGGGCTGCTGCCGGAGTCGATCGAAGCCGCCGGCCTCACGCTGAGCGACGTGCCGGCGGGGCTCGATTCCGCCGTGCTGTTGCGCCGCCCCGATGTGGCGCAGGCTGAGTACAACCTGCTCGCGGCCAATGCCGACATCGGTGTGGCGCGGGCCGAGTTGTTTCCGCGGGTGTCGTTGACAGCGGTGGTCGGGTTCGCCTCGAACACCCTCGGTTCGCTGTTCGATAGCGGCGCCTTCACCTGGCAGGTGGCGCCCGGCATCCGCTACCCGATCTTTCGTGCCGGTGCCGCGCAAGCCACTGTCGAAGCCAGCCGGGCGCAGCGCGATGGACTGGTGGCCAGCTACGAGCGCACGATCCAGACCGCGTTCCGCGAAGTGGCCGATGCACTGGCACGGCGCGGCACGATCGACGCGCAGTTGGCCGCCGGGCAACGGCTGCTGGAAGCCAGCCTAGACAACTTCAGGCTTTCCGATGCACGGTACCGCAATGGCGTCAGCAGCTACCTGCAGACGCTCGATGCGCAGCGCTCGCTCTACACCGCCGAGCGTTCATTGGTGCAGACGGTGCTGGCGCAGGCATCGATGCGGGTGGCGTTCTACCGCACCCTGGGTGGGGATCAATTGGGAGATCAGTTGCGCAGCGGGCAGCCGGGCGCGAACTCCCGTTGATGTCGGCCCACCGATGTCGACCCGCCAGAGCGCTCTGCACCGCTGGCACCCACGACTGGAGTCGCAGATGATCGCGATCCCGCAGGCGTTCAGAGCATCCCCGGCGGCATCATCGATTCACGCGACGAGCGCAAGCGAGCCACGCGGCGCGAGTCCTTGAACGCGCACCACAACGCGCGCCAACCCACCGTCGCTCCCACCGACCGCTGGGCGCGGTCGGCCAGCGTGCCTTGCAACGCATCGGCGCCGTTGCGTTCGACCAGGTCCAGGTGCACCGCATTCAGCACCAGTGCCAGATGCGACAGCGCCTGCGGAAAGTTGCCGAGGAAGGCGCCACTCTTCGGGTCGATTTCTTCGGCGAACAGGCCGACATCGTTGGCACGCGCGATTAGGCGTTCGAACAGGGCCACGGCTTCGGTGCGGCGCGACAGCGCCAGCAACGCGTCCACGCGCCAGAAACAACAGGCCAGAAAGGCGCCTTCGTCGCCTTCGAGGCCGTCGCTGCTGCCTTCGCTGTTGCGGTAGCGCTGCAGGAAGTCGCCGTCGGCCAATTCGGCTTCGATGGCGTCGACGGTGCGTGCCAGCACCGCGCGGTCGATTGGAAAGTCCAGCAGCGGGATCAGCAGCAGCGCGGCGTCGCGCGCGGGCGAGCCGTAGCTCTGCGCCAGCGCGCCGTCGACCACGCCTTTGGTGGTGATCTCTTCACGCAACGATTGCATCCGCGCGGCCCATTCGGGTCGCTCGCCGCAGATGCGCGTGGCGCGGTCCAGCGCCACCCAGCACATCACCTTGCCCAGCACGTGATGGCGTGGCGGGCCGCGCATCTCCCAGATGCCGTGTTCGGGCTCGGCCGCATGGCGCAGCGCCAGTGCGGCCACGGCTTCGATCGCAGTGCGGCTGTCGGCGTTGTCGCTGCCGCCGAGTGCGTGGTGCAGCAGCGCCCAGTCGGCATATTCGCCATAGACATCGGTCTGGCGCTGGTCGTGGGCGCCGTTGCCGACCCGCACCGGCCGGCTGCCGCGGTAGCCGCTGAGATGATCGAGCCTGGTTTCGCCCTGGGTCGGCTCGCCGTCGATGCTGTACATGATCTGCAGCTCGCGCTTGTGCTTCTGGTTGCCCATGGTGATGCGGCTCAGGTAGCGGCCGAAGCTCAGCGCCTCGCCGCTGTAGCCGAGCATCGCCAGGGCGTAGAGCGTGAAGCAGCCGTCGCGCACCCAGCAGTAGCGGTAGTCCCAGTTGCGGCCACCGCCGATGGCTTCGGGCAGTGAGGTGGTGGGTGCCGCAACGATGGCGCCGGTGGGGGCATAGGTCAGCAGCTTCAGCACCAGGGCGCTGCGCAAGACGATGGCCCCATGCGGGCCGCTGTAGCGGCAATAGTCGATCCATTCGCGCCAGAACGCGGTCGTGATCGCGGTCAGCCGGGCGCAGTCGTCGGCCATGAAACCGCGCTTGGGCGAGATCGACACGAAGCGCGATTCGCCGCAGGCCAGTTCGAAGGTTGCAATCTGCGCGCCGCCGCTGCTGCCATCGGCAGTGTCGCTTTCGCTTACGCTTTCGCTTTCGCTTTCGCTGTCTCTATCGGTATCGACGCGCCACGGCATGTCACCGGCGATGCGGATGGCCGGCCGCTGCGCGGCGCCGGAGTCGACCGCGCCGCCTTTCGGAACGAAACGCGCTGCCGGGCGCCATCTCGCCCGCACGGCCACCGTGCCTTCGGTGCCGCTGACCTTGCGGATCAGCGCATGCGGTGCCTGCAGGTTCACATAGTCGTGCACCCTGGACCCGGGCTTGCGGCCCACCGGCATGAAGTCGGTGATGCTGAAACGGCCGTCGCTGCAGATGAACACCGTCTCCAGCAGGTTGGTGCCGGTCAGGTAGGTGCGTTCGACGCGCCAGCCTGAAGTGGCAGGCTCGATCACGAACGCACCGCCGGCATCTGCGTCGAGCAAGCCGAACAAGGTCGGCTCGGCGTCGAAGCGCCCGAACGTGCACCAGCCGACACTGCCGTCGCGGCCGATCAGGGCGCTGCCGTGGCAATCACCGACGAGTGCGTAGTCTTCGATGGGGAGCATGCGGGCGATCGTAGGACACAGGGGTCCGGATCGACTCCGCGCCAGATCACGGGGGCATCACGCGTGGCCGCTCCGTGCCGCAGGGTCGATCAAAAGACCGTCCAGTTTCCCAGTCGGCGGTGCGGTGGTTGACGGTCGGACCATGCGGCCAGGCGCTCGATCCAACTGCGCACCGGCGCCGGCGCAGGAATCTGCACCTTCACGTGCAATGGCCGGATGGTCTTGGCCTGCGGTTGCGGCCGAACGCCGGCAAGGCTTTGAAAGGGGATCGACTGCAGCGTCGTCATGCCGTTCTCCTGAGTAAGCACCCGCCCGGCTGTCGAGCAGATGCGCA
The DNA here is from genome assembly GCA_039915715.1 of Rubrivivax sp. Lineage (GTDB taxonomy): Bacteria > Pseudomonadota > Gammaproteobacteria > Burkholderiales > Burkholderiaceae_C > Rubrivivax. Next base: position 5,607 of record JBDSMV010000226.1, read on the forward strand.
ACCATAGGTTTTTGCGAATCCGCAAACAATGACCCGTCACGCCTTCGAACATTGCAATTTTGCAAGTTCTCCATCACAGTCGCTCAATGACTGAACTGGACTGGAGCGACTTGCGCCATGCCCTGGCAGTGGCCGAGGCCGGCTCGCTGGCGGCTGCAGCGCGGCAACTGGGCGTCAACCACACGACCGTGCTGCGTCGCCTGGATGCGCTCGAAGAACGCCTTGGCGCTCGCCTGTTCGAGCGCAAGCGCAGCGGATATGTGCCGACCGACGCCGGGCTGTCGGTGTTTGCGCAAGCGCGCCACATGGCCGACCGGGTGCACGAGATCGAGCGCCACGTGCTCGGCCTCGACCGCGAGTTGACCGGCCTGCTGCGGGTGACCACGGCCTTCGTGATCATGGAACACCTGCTGCCCGAACCGTTGGCGATGTTTGCGCGCGCCTTTCCCGGCATTGAGGTCGAAGTGGTCGAGAACGCCTTTCTCGTCGACCTGTCGCAGCGCCGCCCCGAGGTGCCGAGCCTTGCGCTGGCCCAGCGCGAGGCCGACGTCGCGCTGCGCCTGTCAGCGCAGGTGTCCGAGCATCTGGTGGGCCGCAACCTGGGCATGACGCAGTGCCGCGTCTATGCGCTTCGCGGCGCGGCGCGGCTGCCGCAGAGTGTGGTGCCACTGTCAGCGCTGGTGCGCGATGCCCCCTGGGTGGCCTTCGGTCACGAACAGCAGGGCCGCACGGTCGACCGGTGGCTGGAGACGCAACTCGCGGGGGCGAAAGTGCGCGTGCGCGTCGACATCTTCAATGCCACGGCAGCGATGCTGAGAACCGGCATTGGCGTCGGCGTGTTGCCGACGTTCATGGAGAAGAAAAATCCGGAGCTGATGCCGGTGTCGGACCCGATCCCCGAAATGGCGGCGCCGGTGTGGCTGCTGACCCACCCCGACCTGCGCCAGACCGCGCGCGTGCGGGCCTTCATGCGCGATGTCGGCGATGCCCTGGCGGCGCGGCTGGCGGATGGTTGATGGGGGACGGCTGACGGCTGACGGCTGATGACGGATGGCCGATACCGGGCCGCGGGCAGAATCGCGGCGCCATGCCATCCCCGTCGACCGAGCCCCCCGCTCCCGAACCCCCCGCTTCCGACCCCATCGAGCGCCCGCCGGCCCACCCGACGATCCGCAGCTATGTGGTTCGGCCGGGCCGCATGGGAACAGGCCAGCAACGCGCGCTGGCCGAGTTGGGGCCGCTCCATGTGCTGCCTTTCGAAGCCCGGTCGCTCGATCTGCAGGCGGTCTTCGGCCGCAGCGCCCCCTGCGTGCTGGAGATCGGCTTCGGAATGGGCGACGCCACCGCGCAGGTGGCCGCTGCCCGGCCCGACACCGACTTCATCGGCGTCGAGGTCCACCCGCCCGGGGTCGGCGCGCTGCTCAAGCGCATCGGCGAATTGCGGCTCGGCAATGTGCGGATCGTCCAGCACGATGCCGTCGAGGTGCTGCAACAGATGCTGCTGCCGGCGTCTCTGGCGGGGGTGCACCTGTGGTTCCCCGACCCGTGGCACAAGACGCGCCACCACAAACGGCGCCTGGTGCAGCCGGCGCTGGTCAGCCTGCTGGCGTCACGGCTGGCACCCGGCGGCACCCTGCATGCCGCCACCGACTGGCAGCCCTATGCCGAACAGATGCTGCAGGTACTGGCGGCCGAGCCGGCGCTGGCCAATACCGCCGACGGCTATGCGCCGAAGCCGCAGGGGCGCCCGTCGACCAAGTTCGAGCAGCGCGGCCTGCGGCTGGGGCACGGGGTCTGGGACCTGGTGTTCAAGAAGCGGCCCGACTGAACCGCCGGGCCCTGTACGACGCTCAAACCGCCCAGGTCACGAGCCCGAAGTAGGCGGTCGCCAGCACCACGCAGCCGAACACGATCCGGTACCACGCGAAAATCGTGAAGTCGTGCGTCGACACATACCGGATCAGCCAGCGGATGCACAACAGCGCGCTCACGAATGCAAACAAGGTTCCCACCAAGAACATCGGCACATCGCCTGCATGCAGCGCGTCGCGCTCTTTCCAGACCGAGTAGGCGCCCGCCGCCATCAACGTCGGAATGCCGAGGTAGAAGCTGAATTCGGTAGCGCAACGGCGCGAGAAGCCGAACACCATCGCGCCGATGATGGTGGACCCCGACCGGCTGGTGCCGGGCACCAGCGCCAGGCACTGCATCAGGCCGACCTTGAGCGCATCGACGGCCGTCATCTCGTCGACCGACTCGACCCGTGCCCGGCGCGTGCCGGCTTCGTCCAGTGCACCATATTTGCGGTGGTGCCAGCGTTCGACGATCAAGATCACGATGCCGCCGACGATGAAGGCGGTGGCCACCGGTACCGGGTGAAACAGTTTTGCTTTCACCGCCTTACCCAAAAGCAGCCCGAAAAACGCCGCCGGCAAGAAGGCCACGAACAGGTTGCGCACGAAGCGTTGCGCCACGGGGTCGGTGAACAGGCCGCTGAAGGTGGCGGCAATGCGCACCCGGAACTGCCACACCACTGCGAACATGGCGCCGGTCTGGATCGCGATGTCGAAGACCTTGGCGGCTTCGCCGGTGAAGTCGAGCAGCGATCCGGCCAGGATCAGGTGGCCGGTGGACGAGATGGGCAGGAACTCGGTGAGCCCTTCCACCACGCCCATGATGGCGGCCTTGACGAGCAGGATGAGGTCCACGCGGTGATCCGGGCAAAGCGGCGGATGATAGCGACGCTGCCCCGTGCGTCTTTCACGCAAGCATGCAGGTCAACGCTGACGCCGACGCGAGGGCGATGCCGATCTCAGCGGGCGACCGGCTCCAGTTGCACGTCGACCCCGCGCGACGTGACCGTGGCGGTGGTCGGCCGCAAGCCGGCACGCTTCAGATCGTCGACGCGCCGGTCATCCAGGCTGACGATCGGCAGGTCTTCCAGCATCCGTTCGGCCACCGCCGCGGCGATGCGTTCGGCGGTGCTGCGCAGGGCATCGTCGGACCCGTTGAAGCGAAAGTCCTGCACCCGCACCTTCGACAGGCGCAGGCTGTGGTCGGAAGGATCGACGCGCAGGCCGGCGTCGAAACTCAGGCGGCCGGTGCCGGTGCTGCCGAAGTAAGGCATTCGCGCGCCAATGCGCAGCACGGCGGCAATGCGGTTGCGCTCGGGCTGCATCGTCAGCTCGGGGTCGCTCAGGCGCACATCGACGATCTCCAGCAGGCGCCGGTCGATCGGAAACGAGCGCAGCATCTGCGCTTCAATCCGATCGGTGCCGATCGAGATCGTGCGCGAGCCGCCGACACTGGCGCAGGCCTGCAACAGCAGCAGCGTCGCACATGCCAGCCAGGCAGCCAAGCAGGCAGCCAACCCGGCACCGGACTGGCGGTGCAGACGCAAGTGACTGAGGTTGCGGGGCATGGGCGGCAGTCTAGACCGCAGGCCGCGAATGGCGCCGCCTAGAATTCCGGGGCTTCCGCCAGCGCCCCTGCCCTTGTCTGTCTTTTCCGGGTTGCTCCCCTGTTTGCCCGCTTACAGCGCCAACCGACCTCCGTCCGCCCACGCAACATGAACATCGAACTGGCCCGCTTCAACATGATCGAGCAGCAGATCCGCCCGTGGGATGTGCTGGACCCGGTGGTGCTGTCGCTGCTGGCAACCATGCGGCGCGAAGACTTCGTACCGCAGGCGATGCGCGCCCTGGCCTTCGTCGACACGCAGGTGCCGCTGCTGCCCGGCGAGCCCACCGGCCCTTGCATGCTGGAGCCGAAGGTCGAAGCGCGGCTGCTGCAGGAGTTGCAGGTGCAGCGGCACGAGAAGGTGCTGGAGATCGGCGCCGGTTCGGGCTTCATGGCGGCGCTGCTGGCGCACCGGGGCATGCAGGTGCACACGCTGGAATGCCGGCCGGAACTGGTGCGCATGGCGAGCGAAAACCTGTCGCGCAACGGCATCGTCAATGTGCGGGTGCACGAGGTCGGTGCGGCCGATGGCGCGCGCGGCCTGCCTGCCGAAGGACCGTTCGACGTGATCCTGCTGTCAGGCTCGGTGGCCGAGATCCCGCCTGCGCTGCTGCAACAGCTGAAGGTCGGTGGCCGCCTGGCAGCGGTGGTGGGGCAAGAGCCGATCATGCGGGCCAAGCTGTGGCGCAAGGTCGGCGCTGCCGCCACTGCCGAAACCGAGCTGTTCGACACCGTCGCGCCACGCCTGGAAGGCTTTGGTGAGCCCTCGCGATTCCGTTTCTGATGCAGCGCCGATGACGGCGGAGCTCGCATCGGGGCCTGCGGTTCGTCGGCCTCAGCGACCCTTCAGGGTGCTCAGGCACGCAGACCATCGCATCAACGCTGCGCGCCGTGCACCACCGCCCTATAACGCCGCTGGTGCGGCGCCCGGCCCGGCCGCCCGTCGACAACGGGTTGCAGGCCGCAGCCGCTGCTCTGCAGCCGCACCCAGACCCGAACAAGGAACTTGCATGCCCCTGAAAGCGCCCTTTTTGATCCCGCTGGTTCGCCCGCGCCGAATCGCACCGACGCTGCTGGCCGCCATCACCGCGGCGCTGCTGTGGGCCGGGTCTGTACCGGCGCGGGCGCAGAACCTGCTGGACCTCTACACGGCAGCCCGCGGCTACGACGCCACCTACCAGGCCGCACTGTCCACCGCGCGCGCGGCCGAATACCGGGCCGAGCAGAGCGCCGCATTGAACCGGCCGTTGGTGACCATGCAGGGCACCGCCACCACCGGCGGCACCGACTATCCCTACAACCGCGGTGTCAAGGGCACCACCACCGCCAACGGGTCGATCAACGGCCGGCTGCCGCTGTTCAACCGTGCCAACGACGCCACCATCGCGCAGTCGCGCCGCTTGCTGGAATCGGCGCGCGCCGATCTGGAAGCCGCACGGCAGGCGCTGATCGTGCGGGTGGCGCAGGCCTACTTCGACGTGCTGGCGGCGCAAGACACGCTGACCACCACACGCACCAGCAAGGCCGCCATCTCCGAGCAACTGGCGTCGGCCAAGCGCAACTTCGAAGTCGGCACCGCCACCATCACCGACACGCGCGAAGCCCAGGCCCGCTTCGATCTGGCCACGGCGCAAGAGATCGTCGCCACCAATGACCTGCAGACCAAACGCGTCGCACTCGACCAACTCGTGGGCCGCAGCAACGTCACGCCGAACCAGCTCGTCGTCCCGGTGGCCTTGCCGGCCACCGCCCCCGCCAACATCGACGAGTGGGTGACGCGCGCCGACGAAGAGCACCCTCTCGTGCGCAAGGCGCGGCTCGGCTTCGAGGTGGCGCAGCTCGAAACCGAAAAAGCCAAGGCCGGCCACCTGCCGACGGTCGACCTCAGCGCCAGCTACACCCGAGGCCACGCGTCGATCCGAGGCGATTCGCGCGCGCTGAACGGTTCGGCGCAGGGCTTCGACATCTCCGGCGCCAACAACGGCAGCGCCATCGCCGTCACGCTGAACGTGCCCTTGTTCGCCGGCTACGCGATCCAGAACCGCGTCAAGGAAACCCTGGTACTCGAAGACAAGGCGCGCAACGACCTGGAAGCAGCGCGCCGCGGCGTGGCCCAGGGCACGCG
>JBDSMV010000245.1:0-3627 GCA_039915715.1 Rubrivivax sp.
GCACCTTGACTCAATGGTTTGCCAATGTTGTCAGTGGCATGACCATCTTCGATCCGAAGGCTCTCTATGACCAGCACGCCGGCCGATGGGTGCTGCTGGCAGTAGCCGTCAGCAACAGTCCCAAAGCGTCGCTGCACCTGCTGTCCGTGTCGACCACCTCGGACCCCACGGGCCCTTGGCGCAATTACCGATTCAATGCCATGCTGGACGGCAACGCAGCAACCAACAACTGGGCCGACTACCCCGCGTTGGGCGTCGACAACCAGGCGATCTATGTCACATCGAACATGTTCGCTTTCGGAGGCGGCTTCCAGTACTCCAAGATTCGCGTGATTCCCAAGGCTGGCCCCTACGCTGGCGGCGGCGCGCCGTACTTTGATTTCTGGGGCGTGAAGAACGCCAATGGCACGGTGGCGTTCACGATCCAGCCTTGTCACACCTATGGCGCGCCCCAGATCCAGTACCTGGTGAACACCAGCTTCCCCAGCGGCAACACGATCACGGTGTGGCGCATCGTCAACCCTACCGCAACGCCGGTGCTGACGCGCACCCAGGTGGCCGTGTCGCCGTATGCGCTGGCGCCGAACGCCGACCAGCCTGGCGGCATTCAAGCTCTCAACACCGGGGACGTGCGAGTGCTGCATGCGGTGTTTCGCGGAGATTCCATCTGGACTGCCTTCACCACCGCTCACAGCTGGACAGCCGGCGCCAACCGCGCGTCGATTCAGTGGTGCCAGATTCGCGCAGCGGTGCCGGCGGTGGTGCAGCAAGGCGTGTTCGGCACGTCCAGCCTGCACTACTTCTATCCAGCCTGCTGTCCAGATGCCAATGGCAACGTCACCATGGTGTTCAGCTATTCAGGGACCAGCACGTTCGGCTCCATTGCCTACACCGGCCGGCGCGCAACCGACGCGCTGGGCAGCATGCAGTCCAGCACCATCCTGAAAGCCGGTGTGGCCACCTACCTGGGCAGGGACTCCAGCGGCCGCAACCGCTGGGGCGACTACAACGGTGTGGCGTCCGACCCGGCGAACGGGCGTGTGGTGTGGATGTACAGCGAATACGCCAGCGCCGCCAACACCTGGGGCACCTGGGTCGGATCAGCGTTCTTCTGAAAATCGTCGGCTGGAGTGGCTCCGATGGGTTGCCAGGACGACTGCAGTCGTTTGTTGGTACCGCATTCCTGACAGTGACACAGTCGACCGATGGGATGCTTGCGCGGTGTGATCTGGTGAGTCTCTGCGGCGCGGCTCAGCACCGTGTTGTTTCGTGGTTTCCCGACACGCTGCCGAAGCTCTTCAGCAGCCGAAACTTCGGTAAGCCGGCGCCCTGCGGCGCCACGCGCAGCGTGTGCGCGATAACTAAAGGTGGATGCCGCGCATCAGCTGCTGCACCGCCATCGCCTCGGCACTCAACTGCGGTTTGGCACCCTTCTCACCACCCTTGACGCCCTTGGAGGCCGACGAATCCGGAAACATCCTGAAGGTGGTGTTCATCCCGATTTGCGCCACCCGCGGCATCAGAGCATGCAGCAATTCGCCGGTGATGCCCAGGCGAGTCGCGATGCGCACCGGCTTGGCGATGCAGGCCTGCGCGATCATGTCGGCGGCTTCTTCGGGCGCCAGGGTCGGTACGTTCTTGTAGATCTGGGTCGGCGCGATCATCGGTGTGCGCACCAGCGGCATGTTGATGGTGGTGAAGGTCACGCCCTGGTCGGCGAACTCGCTGCTGGCGCACCGTGTCCAGGCATCGAGCGCCGCCTTGCTCGCCACATACGCGCTGAAGCGGGGCGCATTCGTCAGCACCCCGATCGAGCTGATGTTGACCACATGCCCGCGCTTCTTCTGCGTCATGCCGGGCAGCAGGCCCATCGTCACGCGCAAGCAGCCGAAGTAGTTCAGCTGCATCGTGCGTTCGTAATCGTGAAAGCGGTCGTAGCTGCCCTCGATGGCGCGGCGGATCGAGCGGCCAGCGTTGTTGATCAAAAAGTCGACCCCGCCGTGTTCTGCAGTCACCTGTTGCGTGAAGCGGTCGCAATCAGCCATGTCGGCGATGTCGACCGGGTAGCTCTGAAACGCATAGCCCTTGTCCCGGGCTTCCTGGCAGGCCACTTCCAGCTTGTCGGCGTCGCGGCCGCAGATCAGCACCGTGGCCCCGGCTTCGGCGAACTTGTGTGCGGCGGCCAGGCCGATGCCCGAGCTGCCGCCGGTCACCAGCACCACCTTGCCCGCCACGGTGCCCTTCAGCGAGCGGTCGATGAACAGGTCGGGGTCCAGATGCCGTTCCCAGTAGTCCCACAACACCCAGGCGTAGTCGCGCAGATCGGGGCATTCGATGCCACTGCCCTTCAAGATCGCGTCGAGCTCGCGCCGGTCGTAACGGGTCGGAAAGTTGATGAAGGTAAACATGTCGTCCGGCAGGCCCAGGTCCTTCATCACCGCATTGCGGATGCGGCGCACCGGTGCCAGCGCCATCATCCCTTTCTTGACGCTCTTGGGAACAAAGCCCAGCAGCGCAGCATTGACGAACAGGTTCATCTTCGGCGCATGGGCGGCCTTGCTGAAGATGTCCAACACGTCGCCGACCCGGTACCCCTTGGGGTCGACCAGGTGGTAGCACTTGCCCGAAGTCGGGCCTGACTTGCCGGCCGCCTTGTCCACCTTCGCATGGCTGATGTGGTCGATGCATGCCACCACGAAATCGACCGGCACGATGTTGATGCGGCCGCCCTCGATGCCGATCGACGGCATCCACGGCGGCAGGATCTGCCGCATGCGCTGGATCAGCTTGAAGAAGTAGTAAGGACCGTCGATCTTGTCCATCTCGCCGGTCTTGCTGTCACCCACCACCAGCGCCGGGCGGTACACGGTCCACGGCTGCTTGCATTCGGTGCGCACGATTTTCTCGCTCTCGTGCTTGGTCATGAAGTACGGGTGGTCCAGCCCTTCGGCCTCGTCGAACATGTCCTCGCGGAACACGCCGTCATACAGACCCGCGGCGGCGATGCTGCTGACATGGTGCACATGCCCGGCGTCGATCGCCTTGGCGAACTCGACCATGTTGCGGGTGCCATCGACATTGACCTGCATCTGGCTTTCTTCGTCCGCGCTCAGGTCGTAGACGGCGGCCAGGTGATAGACGGCGTCGATCTTGCCTTTCAGCATCTTGACGGCGTCTGCGGCCACGCCCAGCTTCTTCGATGTCAGGTCGCCTTTGACCGGTACGGCGCGGCTCTTGGGCACGCCCCAGTATTCGTAGAGCGCCGGCAGCTTGTCTTCGCTGCCCTGCCGCATCAGAAAGTGCACGGTGCTTCCGCGCCGCGCCAACAGTGTCTTGACGAGCCGTTTGCCGATGAAGCCGGTGGCACCGGTGACAAAGTAATCCATGGGTTCAGTCTCCTTGTCTTCTGGTCTGTTCGGTGTTGCGGACCTGTCGTCGCTGGGTTCAGCGCGCTCGCCTGGCCAGACTGCGGGCGAAAGCATAGGGCCGGCTCCGGGTAGATTTGCTCGGTTTCAGGCTGAACGCTCCAGGGACGAACCCTACATTGCCAAACCGGCGACGGGCCATACAGTCCCGCGTGCCGCACCACCACCGAGGAGACACCATGGTCAAGAAGACGAAGAGCAG
>JBDSMV010000286.1:0-11386 GCA_039915715.1 Rubrivivax sp.
CCGCTGCTGCGGTTGACCAGCGCCTGATACTGCGTGCTGATTTCGGGCAGCGCTGCCAGGCGGCCGTTCTCGACCACGGTGCGCAGCAGGTTGACGATCTTCTTGTCGAAGGTCACGCCCTGGCCCATGGCAATGCCGCCGATGACGTCGAAGACCTGCATCGACGAGACCTTCGGGTTGTCGGCCAGCGACAGCATGTCGTCGTTGCCGGCCAACGCAGCCAGCGAGTCGAGCTGCCCCCTCAGCGTGTGCTGCTGCGCCGTGTCGTTGGCCGACGTCTTGAAGAGCGCTTCGGCGTACGGGCGAGCAATGGTCGCAATCTCTGCCATCAGAGTTCGGCCTTCAGACGATTCAGCAACTCGGCATGGGCGTTCGCGTCGACTTCGCGGCGCAGAATCTGCTCTGCGCCCTTGACGGCCAGGCCGGCAACTTGCGCGCGCAATACTTCCCGCGCCTTCACCGCTTCCTGCTCGGCTTCGGCACGTGCTGCCGAGACGATCTTGGCGCCTTCCGTGCTGGCCCTGGCCTTGGCTTCTTCGATCAGCTGGTTCGACAGCCGTTCGGCATCGGCCAGACGTTTGGCGGCGTCGTCGCGGGCAGCGGAAAGCTGCTGCTCGACGCGCTGATTCGCGGCTGCGAGTTCGGACTTGGCCTTGTCGGCGGCCGACAGGCCGTCGGCGATCTTCTTCATGCGCTCGTCCAGCGCGGCCGAGATGGGCGGCCAGACATAGCTCATGGAGAACCACACCAGGATCGCGAACACGATCATCTGGATGATGAGGGTGGCGTTGATGTTCACTGTGGTGACCTCGGATAGAGAAGGCAGCGTAGGCACCGCGCCGCTTGCAGGCAGCGCAGAGCGCTGCGATCAAGTAGAGCCGCGGAACCGGCTTCGCCGGGCCGCAGGCGAGCGCCCCCTCGGGGGGCGGCGAGCGCCAGCGAGCGTGGGGGCACCATTTACTTCGGCAGGTTGACCAATTGCGCCAGGAACGGGTTGGCGGTGGCGAACCACAACGCAACACCCAAACCAATGATGAAGGCCGCGTCGATCAGGCCGACCAGCAGGAACATCTTGGTTTGCAGCTCGCCCATCAGTTCGGGCTGGCGGGCGGCCGACTCCAGGTACTTGCTGCCCATGATGCCGATGCCGATGCAGGCGCCGAAGGCACCCAGTCCGATGATGAGGCCGGCGGCGATGGCGGTAAAGCTGATGACTTCCATTTTTCTAGCTCCTACAAAGAACAGTGGGTAAGGGAAAGGTGAGGGGAAAAGCAGTGAAAAGGGGCGTTTGCGGTCAGTGCGCGTCATGCGCCTGGCCAACATAGATCAGGGTCAGCATCATGAAGATGAAAGCCTGCAGGACGATGATCAGGATGTGGAAGATGGCCCACAGCGTGCCGGCGATGACATGCCCGATGGCGAGCGCAATGCCACTGCCGGACATGGCCCACGAGCCGCCCATCAACGCGATCAGCAAGAAGATCAACTCGCCCGCATACATGTTGCCGAACAGCCGCATGCCATGCGACACCGTCTTGGCGACGAACTCGATCAACTGCATTGCGAAGTTGATCGGGTACAGAAGGATGTGGTTGCCGAAAGGCGCGGTAAAAAGTTCGTGGATCCAGCCCAGGGTGCCCTTGATCTTGACGTTGTAGTACAGGCAGATCAGCAGCACCGTCAGCGACAGGCCCAGCGACACCGACAAGTCGGCGGTGGGCACCACGCGCTGGTAGGGGATGCCGGCTTGCTCGGTGGCCCACGGAAGAAAGTCCACAGGCAGCAGGTCCATCGCATTCATCGCGAAGATCCACATGAACACGGTCAACGCCAACGGGGCCACGAATTTGCGGCTGGTGGCGTTGTGGACGATGCCCTTGGCCTGGGAGTCGACCATCTCGACCAGGATTTCGACGGCGGCCTGAAAACGCCCCGGCACGCCCGATGTGGCCTTGCGTGCCGCAGCCCAAAGCACCAGGGACACCAGCACACCGGTGACCACCGCCCAGAACACCGAGTCGAGGTTGACCACGGTGAAGTCGACCACGCTGGTCTGGTGCTTGTTCTGCAGATGCTGCAGGTGATGGACGATGTACTCGCCCGCGGTGCGTGTGTGACCTTCGGCTGCCATGTGCGGTTGTCCTGTCCCGTTGCCCTGTCTCGTTGTCTTCTGACGTGTCTACGACGAACTTGCGTTTGCTTCAGCGGCCGCGCCACGACAGCGCCAGCCAATACACCTTCGTGCTCAGCACCAGACCCGCCAGCAATGCCAGCCAGTTCAGGTGTGGCACGAACTTCGGCGCCAGCATCAGCATGACCGCCGAGACACCGAGCTTGACCATTTCCCAGACCATGAAGCTCGCGACACCGGCCGCGGGCGAATGACGTGCAAGACGGCTGGTCATGCCACGCGCCAGCAAGGCGCCCGGGATCACCACCGTGGCGGCGCCATACAGCACCGACCAGAAAATCTCTTCCCTCCAACCTCCGCCTGTCCAGTAACCGATCAGCAACCCGGCGAGCGTGGCTGCCGTGATGCCGACCAGCGCCTGCACCGCCAGCACCCGCCACGGTGAAACCGACGGTTGCCGCGCTCGCAGGGCCTGCGCCTCGTCGCGTGTGAGCGGCTTGAAGGGCTTGGCGAACCCACCCGCACCGGGTTCGGTGCCGAAGGGATCGTCGTGCCATTCGCGGTGCTCGCGAACCGGATTGCGTTGTTCTGTGTTTTGCGGACCGCTGTGAGTCGAATTCGCCATCGCGAGCGTTCTTGCGTGCGTTGTCGCCGTCGGTTTCAGGTCGGATCAGCAAAGCCTCGGAATTATACGAAGAAACCCGCGCCTGTCCGACAGGCCGGGGTCCGGGCGGCCTACGAAAGCGATCGACCCGAGGTGCCGAAGCCGTGCGGAACCAGCTTCACTGCGATCATCGACCCATGTCAGATCAACGATGCCGGCGTCTGTTTGCGCCCGTTTGCCTGCTGTTGCTCGCGGCCTGCAACGGCGGTGCGCAAGGCGATCCGCCTGGCAACGTCTCGATGAATGACATTCTCAACAAGCCCCATTACGTGGATGGTGCTTTCCAGAACAACTACCTGCACTTCGAGCCCAAGGGCCTGATGAAATTGCTGCGCTGGCGTTGGGAGGCCGCGCGCGACGGCAAGCCCGCTCCGCCGGCAACGCCAACGCCAACCGTGCCGCCGGATATGGCCTTCATCCGCTCGAATGCCGCGGCTGTTGCGGCGATGCAGCCCGCGGTGACCTGGATTGGGCATGCCACGGTGCTGGCACAACTGGGAGGGATCAACCTGCTGACCGACCCGGTTTTTTCGCCGCGTGCATCGCCGTTTTCGTTCATCGGACCGCTGCGCGCGCAAGCGCCGGGCGTGGCACTGGCCGACCTGCCGCACATCGACGTGGTGGTGATCTCGCACAACCATTACGACCATTGCGATGTCGACAGCTTGAAGCGCCTCGCGGCGCAGCCCGGTGGGCCGCCACGCTTCATCGTGCCGCTCGGTTTGAAGGCGTGGATGGCCGGCATCGGCATCGAAGGTCCTGCGGTGGTGGAACTGGACTGGTGGCAATCGCACACGGTTGCGGGAGTCGAGTTCGTGCTGACCCCCGTGCAGCACTGGTCGGGCCGGGGGCTGTTGGACCGCATGGAAACCTTGTGGGGCGGCTATGCGGTGTTCGCACCCGACCTGCACCTGTTCTTTGCCGGCGACACCGGCTACAGCAGGGACTTCGCCGACATCCGCACCCGATTCGCCGAGCGCCAGTCCGACGTCCGCGGCGGTGGCTTCGACATCGCGCTGATCCCGGTGGGTGCCTACGAACCCCGGTGGTTCATGTCCGAGCAGCATGTCAACCCCGAAGAAGCCGTTCGCATCCACCAGGACTTGCATGCCAAGCAGTCGCTGGGGGTGCACTGGGGAACGTTCGAGCTGACTGACGAATCCCTCGACGACCCGCCGCAAGCGCTGGCCACGGCCCGCGCCCGCATGAAGGTTGACGACCGCGATTTCTTCCTGATGGCGGTGGGGCAAACGCGGATGCTGGCGCGCCGGGGCGGCAGCAAGCCTGCTGACAGCGGCGGCACACAATGAAAGCCACGGCGGAACCCTGCGACTCACAGCGAGTCCCCTACTACCTGCCATGACTTCAATCCTCCTCATTGCCCCCGCCCCTTGCGTTGCGATGTTCGCGACGGTCGTGCACCGCGTGGGCTCGCTCGCGCGAGCAGCCGCCCGCGCGGTTGCCACCCTGGGCTCGATCTCGGCACTGGCCACATTGCCCATGGCCCACGCCGCCGGGCCGGTGGTCACCACGCCGCAGGTGCGTGCCGAACTGGTGGCCCATGCGCCCGAAGGCGTGGCGCCCGGCGCGGCGGTCTGGCTGGGTCTCAAGATCGAGCACCAGCCGCACTGGCACACCTATTGGAAGAACCCGGGCGATTCGGGCCTTCCCCCCACGCTCGACTGGTCGCTGCCAACCGGCGTGACGGCCGGCGAGATCCAGTGGCCCACCCCCGGCAAGTTGCCGGTGGGGCCGCTCTTGAATTACGGCTACGACGGCACCGTGCTGTTGCCGGTGCAAGTGACCGTGCCGGCCGGCTTCGACGCCAGCAGCCTCAAAGTGAAGCTGCGTGCCGATTGGCTGGTCTGCAAGGACGTGTGCATTCCCGAAGGCGGCGACTTCGTGCTCGACTTGCCGGCGCGGGCCGCCACCGCAGGCGACGCAGCGCTGTTTGCGAAAGCGCGCGCTGCGCTGCCGACCACGCCGCCCGGCGTTGCCGCCCAGGCCAAGGTCGACAACGACGCGCTGGTGGTCACGGTGACGGGGCTGCCGGCGCCATGGCAGGGCAGGCCGTTGTCGTTCTTCTCCGAAGAAGCCGGGTTGATCCAGCATGCGGCCGAACCGCAGGCCCGCTGGCAGGGCGGCAACTGGACCGCCGCCATACCACTGGATCCGCAGCGCAGTGCTTCGCCCAGCGTGGTGCCGGCGGTGCTAACCACCCCCGGCGAGGTTGCCGGCGTGCAGCTTCAGGTGGCGTTGACGACCCCCTGGCCCAGCGCCGCACCGCCGCCACCGGCGCTGCCACCGCTGATCGACGGCGGCGCTGGTGCCGCGCTGTCAACGGGGGCGGCGGCCCCCGCTGCTGCGCCGGCGCCACCGGCCACGTCGCTGTCCTGGGCACTGTTGCTGGCGCTGGCGGGCGGCGCCCTGCTGAACCTGATGCCCTGCGTGTTCCCGGTGCTGTCGCTGAAAGTGATGGGCTTCGCATCGCAGGCGGGGCAACCCGGTGCGCGGCGCCACCTGCTCGCAGGCGGCATCGCCTACACCGCGGGCGTGGTGCTGTCGTTCGTGGCATTGGCCGGCTTGCTGCTGGCGCTGCGTGCCGGGGGTGAGCAACTCGGCTGGGGCTTTCAGCTGCAGTCGCCCGCGGTGGTGGCATTGCTGGCGGCGCTGTTCACGTTGATCGGGCTCAACCTGGCGGGGCTGTTCGAGTTCGGCTCGGTGCTCCCTTCGTCGTGGGCCGCCGCGCGGGCGCGCCACCCGGTGGTCGATTCGGCCTTGACCGGCGTGCTGGCGGTGGCGGTGGCTTCGCCCTGCACGGCGCCGCTGATGGGCGCGTCGCTGGGGTTGGCGGTGACCCTGCCGACCGCGCAGGCGCTGACGGTGTTCGCCGCACTGGGTCTGGGCATGGCCCTGCCGTATCTGGCGGCCAGCGCCTGGCCGGCGCTGGTGCGCGCACTGCCGCGGCCGGGTCCATGGATGGCGCACTTCAGAACCCTGATGGCCTTCCCGATGTTCGCGACGGTGGTCTGGCTGGTGTGGGTGCTGGGTTTGCAGGTCGGCATCGACGGCGTGGCCGCGCTGCTTCTGGTGCTGCTGGCACTGGCCTTTGCGGCCTGGGCGCTCGGGTCCGCCGCGCTCGGCCGGGTGGCACGCGGCGGCTTCGGCGCGGCCGCACTGGTGTTGCTGGCGGCGACGCTGGTGTGGGCAGCGCCGGCGCTGCGCGTGCCGGCTCCGGGGCCTTCGACATCAGCCGCCACGCAGAGCAGTGATCGCTGGCAACCATGGTCGGCCGAACGTGTGGCGCAAGCCACCGCGGCCGGCCAGCCGGTGTTCGTCGACTTCACTGCCGCCTGGTGCGTAACCTGCCAGTTCAACAAGCGCACGACGCTGGCCGACCCCACCGTGCAACGCGCTTTCAATGACCACAAGGTGCTGCTGCTGCGCGCCGACTGGACCCGCCGCGACCCGGCCATCAGCGCCGAAATCAACCGCTTGGGTCGCAGTGGCGTTCCCGTCTACGCGCTCTATGCCCCGGGCGCCACCACGCCGTTGCTGCTGAACGAGATTCTGAGCGTCGACGAAGTTCGTGACGCCCTCGGCAACTTGCCGGTGCGTTGATCCCACGGCGCCGGTTGCCCATTCCAGTTCCTCCCAGTTTCAAGCTCAGTTTCACTTTCAACTCATCCAACCCGGGAGCATTGTCATGACGACCCTTCGCCTCAGGTCCTACACCTGCCTGCTCGGCCTCACCCTGTTTTTGGCTGCAGCCGGCGCCGCCCAAGCGGCGGCCGTGGTGGGCCAGCCTGCGCCAGACTTCAGCGCCGTCGATGTCAACGGCAAGACCGTCAAGCTGTCCGACTACAACGGCAAGCAGGTGGTGCTGGAATGGGTCAACCCCGGCTGCCCATTCGTGCAGAAGCACTACGACAGCGGCAACATGCAGGGCACCCAGCGCGACGCGGCCTCCAAACAGGTGGTGTGGCTGGCCATCAACTCGACCGACAAGGGCCACAGTGACTATCGCAGCCCGGCCGAGATGGCCAAGTGGATGCAAGGCCACAAGGCTGCCGCCACCGACACGTTGATGGACGCCGATGGCACCGTCGGCAAAGCCTATGGCGCCCGCACCACGCCCCACATGTACATCGTCGACCCCGCCGGCAAGTTGGTCTACGCCGGCGGCATCGACAGCAAGGCTACCGCCAACCCGGCCGACATCGCGAGCGCCACCAATTACGTGAAAGTGGCGCTGGCGGAAACCACGGCCGGCAAGCCCATCAGCACCGCCACGTCGCGGCCCTATGGCTGCAGCGTCAAGTACGGCAGTTCCTGAAGGGGAGCTGGCTTTGACTTGTTGTTCACGGCGCACGGGGCCCCGCTGGTGACACCGGGATTCGATTGCTGCGCCGCAACCCCGCTGACAGCATGAAACCAACGCCTTGGTCGGCGTCATACGGCTTGTCTATCCAATCACGGGAGGGCTTCATGGTTCAAGTTAAACGCCTGGCTCTGGCCAGCGTGCTGGGCGGGTTCGCAATCCATGCACTGGCGGTGCCGGTCACCACGGGCGTGTGGCTCCAGCCCACCGGCGTCATCACGCCCACGTCGACCGTGCCGGTTGTTCATCCGGCTGACGGTCAGCGCGGCGTCCTCGCAGTCGCTCAACCTGAGCGATCCGGCCGCCAGCCTGACCGCTGCAGACTTGAACGGGTTTGCCTCGGTGAGCAGCGTGTCTAAAGGCGCAAGCGCCAGCTGTTCGACCACTTTCTGGCCGCAAGCGCCGCTGTCCAGCTGTTTTGACGCAGCGTCGCCCTGGCGGTGGCAGTTCGACAATTCCGCCAGTTCGTTTTCACTGGCCACCGGAACGCTCGCGCCGGGGCAATCGGCCGACTTCCTGCTCGGTAGCTTCTTCCCGCAGAACGGGCCGGTGGCGCCGGGTGTCTACAGTTTCTCGAGCGCGTCGTTCGTTCTGTTCGCGAATGGTCTCGATGCCGGTGGTGCCAAGATCGACCGTTCGTTCTATCTGGGCGAGACCTGTGCCGGCTTTTCCGCCACTTGCGCGTTCACACGCACGGTGGTCGCGGTGCCGGAGCCGTCCACCTACGGCTTGATGGCAGTCGGGCTCGCGGGCCTGATCGGGTGGCGTCGGCGCTCGCGTTGACGCGCAGGTGACGCTGACTCCGTCGACGATCTGACGACGTCATTTCAGAGTGAAGCTGCCGGTAGCGGCACTATGGCAGCCGCTGGTAGTTCGCCGCCAGCGCAACGAAGTCCGCGGTTGGCACCTCGCGCTGCAACTCGTCGGCCATGATGGCGGCCACCGGTTCCGCCAGCCGTGCCGCTTCGGCCGCGTCGACGAAAAGCACCCGGCAGCGCCGCGCCAGCATGTCTTCAACGTTGCGCGCCATCTCGTGGCGCACCGCAAAACGCACCATCGCTTCGCTGAGCGCGCCCTTGCTGGTTTCGGCGTCGCGCCACAACCAGTGCTCGGCCCCCGGCAACGCGCGCAGCGCTGCGGCTTCGCTGCCGTACAAGTGCTCGCCCGGTGGCTCTGACAGCGGCCGGCCCGGAGCCGAGCCGATCAGTGGCAGCCGGGCCGTGACGCCGCCCGCGCGTTGGGCCAGCAGGCCGGCGCGCATGCAGCGGTCCAGCACGTCCTCGGCCATCGCGCGGTAAGTGGTCCACTTGCCGCCAGTCACCGTCACGAAGCCCGAGCCGGACACCACCACGGTGTGCTCGCGCGACAAGGTCTTGGTGGACGCGGCCGCGTCGCGCACCGGCTTCACCAGCGGCCGCAGCCCGACCCATATCGAACGCACGTCGCTGCGCTGGGGCGCTCGCGCCAGGTAACGCCCGGCTTCGTCGAGGATGAACGACAGCTCGTCAGCGAAGGCGGTGGGTTCGCGCACCACGTCGGGCCGCGGCGTGTCGGTGGTGCCGAGGATGGTCTTGCCGAGCCACGGCACCGCGAACAGCACGCGCCCGTCGGCGGTCTTTGGCACCAGCATCGCGTGGCTGCCGGGCAGAAAGGCTCGGTCGACCGCCACATGCACGCCCTGGCTCGGGCTCACCATCGGCGCGGTGTCGGACGTGGCTGCTGACGAATCGCCGCCGTCGCCGGCGTTGCGGTCCATGCGCCGCAACCCGTCGACCCAGACCCCGGTGGCATTGACGACGCAACGCGCGCGCACCATCGATTCGACGCCACTTTCCGCGTCGCGCACCGTGAAGCCGCGCACCCGCCCCTCTTCGTGCAGCAGCGCCGTCACCGGCATGTGGTTGACGACCAGCGCGCCGCGCGCGGTGGCGGTGCGCGCCAGCAACATCGCCAGGCGCGCGTCCTCGAACTGGCCGTCCCAGTAGCGCACGCCGCCCCACAGGCCCCGCGGCTGCACGCCCGGCAGCAATTCCAGCGCGCGCCGGGTGCTGAGCCATTCGGTGTCGCCAAGCCCCTGGCGGCCGGCGAGCGCGTCGTAGGCCTTCAGTCCAATGCCGTAGAAGCCGCGTTCCCACCAGTGATAGCCCGGCATGACGAACGGCAAGCGCTGCGCCACATGCGGTGCGTTGGCCAGCATCGCCGCGCGTTCGTGCAGTGCTTCGCGCACCAGCGGAACATCGCCCTGCGCCAGGTAGCGCACCCCGCCGTGCGCCAGCTTGGTGGCACGCGACGAGGTGCCCGATGCAAAATCGTGCGACTCCACCAGCACCACGCTGAAGCCGCGCACCGCCGCGTCCAGCGCCACGCCGAGCCCGGTGGCACCGCCGCCGATCACGGCCAGGTCCCATTCGCGCGGCTCCTGCAGGCGGGCCAGCAGGTCGGCGCGGGGCAGCAGCGGTGGCGATGCAGTCGTCATCGGATCGTGCGCGTCAGGCGACTGTTTCAAGCACTCGCGAAGTTGACCGGCAGCCCCGGCACGGCCACGCGCAGCACCAGCACCGACCCGGCCAGCGGCTGCTCGGCCAGCTCGGCTTCCGAACGGCCGGCGCGAGCGCTGGTGACATACAGGGTGCGCAGATCGGCGCCACCGAAGCACGGCATCGTCGGGCAGCGCACCGGCAACGCAATCGACTGCAGCTCACGTCCGTCGGGCGCCAGTTGCAGCAGCCGCTGGCCTTCGAACATCGCCACCCAGTAGTTGCCGTCGGCATCGACCGCAGCGCCATCAGGACGGCCGCCATAGGAGCCGGGGCCGGACTGCGGGTCGTGCCCTGCCGGCTTGAGCGGAAACTGCGCGAACACGCGCTGCGCCGACAAGCTGCCCTCGACCGGATCGAAGTCGAACGCGTCGATGCGATGGGCCTGGGTGTCGGCGTGGTACAGCGTGCGCCCGTCCGGGCTGAAGGCGAGGCCGTTGGCATTGCTGATGTCGCGGCGCTGGCGTGTCAGCGACTCGCCGTCCCAACGGTACAGCGCTGCCTTGGGTTCGCGGGCGTCGTCGACGGTGCCGGCCCACAAACGCCCCTGCGGGTCGGCCTTGCCGTCGTTGAAACGCTGCGAGGTCGGCTTGAACGGCGGCGCGGCCAGCCTTCGACTCGCTGCGGTGGCAGGGTCGAAGCGCCAGAGCCCATCGCGGCGCGCCATCAGCAACTGGCCGCCGCGGAGGGGCGCAATGCAGCCCGGCTCGGCTTTCAGACCCCACTGGCGGTGTTCGCCAGCGGCAGGTTTGTAGCGGTGCAGTGCACGGCCCGGGATGTCGACCCAGTACAGCGCTTCTTCGTCGGGATGCCAGAACGGCGATTCGCCGACTTGCGCAGGCGGCACCGCCAGCGCGCTGATGTCCGGCGTGCCGGCGGCGCCTGCAACGGTCATGCGGCGCCCACCTCCAGCTTGATCCAGGCGTCGAAGGTGGCACCCGGCTGCAGCGCGCGCAGGCCGTGCGCGGACGGGTCGGCCATGTGAATGGCATTGCTGACATGGCTGACCGGCTCGACGCAGTAGTACGGCTTGGTCTCTGGGGTGTAGACCACCAGGTAAGGCAGTGACGAGGTCAGCCGCATCGAGAGCTTGTCGTCGCGCAGCCGGGCCGCCCCGCGCCAGCCTTCGAAACAATGGTCGAAGCCCAGGTGCGACACATCGCCGTCGATTCCCGGTTGCGGCACGCGCCGGGTCGGCAGCCCGCTGGCATCGCTCTCCCAGCGGTCGGTGAGGTCGATGTGCAGCCGGCTGTGCGGGCGTTTCGGGAAATACGGATGCCAGCCCAGCCCCACCGGCTGCGCAGTGGGCGCGGTGTTGGTGATTGCCATGTGCACTTCGAGCGCGGCGTCGCTCAGCACGAAACGCTGGCGCAACTCGAAAGCGAACGGCCAGCCGGCGTCGGGTTTGTGCACCCGCAGCAACTCGGCTTCGGCGGCGCCGCTGGACACCACCTGCCATGGCGCCTGCCAGGCGGTGCCGTGGACCGAGTGCGGGCTGTCGTCGAAGTTGGGCGCGGTGGTGTGGTCCTGCCCCTGCCAGCGAAAGCGCCGGTAGCCGAGCCGGTTGGAATACGGCGCCAGCGGAAAGCAGCCCGATGCGCGCGAGCAGTCCAGATCGGCCGGTTCGGTGCTGCGCAGCACCGGCAGGTCGCCGAGCCCGAGCCCGGCGATGC
>JBDSMV010000343.1:0-10488 GCA_039915715.1 Rubrivivax sp.
GGGCTATGACCTCGCCTTCACGGCGGCGCTGATCGCCTCCGCCTCCACCATGGCCAACCTCATTCCGCCCAGCATCATGGCGGTGGTCTACGGCGCGACCGGCAACGTCTCGATCGGTGGCCTGTTCCTCGGCGGCGTGGTGCCCGGTGTGTTCGTGGGCATGGGGCTGATGATCTACAGCCATTTCTTCGGCCCGGTCGGCCTCAGGCACAAGCGGGCGACCTTCGGCAAGTTCGCAACCGCCACCAAGGAAGCGGCCATACCGTTGATGATCCCGCTCATCATCATGGGCGGCATCCTCACCGGCCAGTTCACTCCGACCGAGGCCGGCATCATCGCCGTGGCCTACATCCTGTTCGTGGCGATCCCGCTGCTCAATCCCGGTCATATCAGGCATTTGCCGCGCGACATGGCGCTGACCGGGTTGCTTTACTCGATACCGCTGATCACCATCGGCGCCGCATCGGTGTTCGGCTGGATGCTGGCCTATCTGCGCGGGCCTGCGGTGGTGTCGGAATGGATCGCCAGCACGGCCGGCAACGACCCGTATCTGATCATGTTGTTGCTGGTGGTCCTGTTCGTGATCGTGGGCGACTTCATCGACGCCATCCCGGCCATCATCATCTTCATGCCCATCATCACCGACCTGACCCGAAACGCCGACATCAACCCGGTGCACATGGGTGTGGTGATCATCGTCACGCTGGCCTTCGGGTTGATCACGCCGCCGTACGGGCTGGCCCTCTTGATGTCTTCCAAATTCATCGGCGTGCCGTTCGGCAAAGCCATGCTGGCGTCGTTGCCCATCTACCTGATCTTCTTCGGCTCGATCGCGTTTTGCATCTTCCTGCCCGACGTGGTGCTGTGGCTGCCCAAGCACCTGATGCCCGAATCGGTCGGCTGCTTCAAGAATCCCGGCGGTGCAGGCTATCTGTGCCCATGAGGTGGGCGACCGGTGGTTCAAGACCCGCCAGACTCTGCTGAACTGACATGAGCACATCCAAACCCACGGTCTTCATCACCCACGGTCCGGCGACGCTGGCGAATTACTACGGGCCCCGGGCGTTGGCGGCACTCGAAGCGCTGGCCTCGGTCAAACGGCACCACGACGATGCGCCCTGGACGCCGGCTTCGCTGGCCGCCGCGGCAGCCGGCTGCCAGATCATCGTGTCCTACCGCAGCGCGGAAGCCCCGGCCGAGCTGTTCGACCGGCTGCCCGATCTGCTGGCGTTCTGCCGCTGCGCCATCGACATCCGCAACGTCGATGTGCCCGCCGCCAGTGCCCACGGCATCCTGGTGACGCAGGCCAGCGCAGGCTTTGTCAACTCGGTCAGCGAATGGGTGCTGGGCACGATGATCGACTTGTCGCGCGGCATCAGCCGGTCGGTGCAGTTGTACCGCGCGGGTGAAGAACCGATGCCGTCGCTGGGCCGCGAGCTGCGCGGCACCACACTCGGACTGGTCGGCTATGGGCAGATCGGGCGCCATCTGGCGCAAGTCGCGCTCGCGCTCGGCATGCGCGTGCTGGTGCACGACCCGCATGTGGCGGTGGACATGCCCGGCCTGCAAGCGGTCGACCTGTACGCGTTGCTGGCCGAAGCCGACCATGTCGTGAGCCTGGCGGTGGCGGTGCCCGAAACCGAAAACCTTTTCGCGGCAGCCGAGTTCGCCGCCATGAAACCCGGTGCGTGCTTCATCAATGCATCGCGCGGCAACCTGGTGGACGAAGCGGCACTGCTGCAGGCGCTGGACAACGGTCACCTCGGCGGCTGCGCGCTGGATGTCGGCCGCGCGCCTGACCAGATGCCCAGCATCGCGCTGGCAAGCCACCCGCTCGTGATCGCCACGCCGCACATCGGTGGTCTGACGCAGCCGGCCATCGAACACCAGGCGATGGACACCGTGGCCCAGGTGGCCGCGCTGTCGCAGGGCCGGATACCGAAGGGTGCAGTCAACGCGCCGCACGCGACGCGCCTGAAGGCCTGGAAACCGGGTGCTGCGACATGAAGACACCCCACCGGCGCGAACCGGCGCCACTTGTCGAAGAGACCCCCAACCCATGATCCATGTCATCGCCACACTCGACCTCGCCAGCGGCACGCGCGCCGAGGTTCTCGCTGCCTTTGCACAGGTCGTGCCCCTGGTGCTGGCTGAAACCGGATGCCTCGCCTACGAACCGACCATCGACGCCGAAACCGACCTGGCGATGCAGTCGAAGCTCGGGCCCGACCGGCTGACGATCGTCGAGCGCTGGAGCAGCCTGGAGGCGCTCCACGCACACGCTGCGGCACCGCACATGCAGACCCATCGCGACCGCGTCAAGGGCTGCGTGCAGGGCCGCGAGATCCGTGTGCTGGTGGCTGCATGACGGCCACCTGAATCGCGCCCGACGCCGCCTTCCCCCATTCATTCCCACAGGAGCCATCGATGGAACCCCGACTTCCGATCGAGCCCGACAGCAAAGTCGCTGTGGTCACCGGCGCAGGCAGCGGCATCGGCCGCGCCTCGGCGTTGGCGCTGCTGCAGGCCGGCTATCGGGTCGCATTGGCCGGCAGGCGCCGCGCGCCACTGGAGCAGGTCGCAGCCGACTCCCAAGCCGGTGACCGCGCCCTGGTGCTGCCGACCGATGTCAGTGAGGCGGCACAGGTCGAGGCGTTGTTCGCCAAGGCAGTGCGCACCTTCGGCCGCGTCGATGTGCTGTTCAACAATGCCGGCATCAACGCACCGGGCATCGCCTTCGAAGACTTGAGCCTTGAGAAATGGCAGTCGGTGGTCGACATCAACCTGACCGGCATGTTCCTCTGCGCTCAGGCGGCCTTTCGCGTGATGAAGAACCAGACCCCGCGTGGCGGCCGCATCATCAACAACGGCTCGATCTCGGCCCACGCGCCAAGGCCGGACTCGGCTCCGTACACCTGCACCAAGCACGCTGTCACCGGCTTGACCAAATGCATCTCGCTGGACGGTCGCAAATACGACATCGCCTGCGGCCAAGTCGATGTCGGCAATGCCTTCACCGACTTGTCGCAGCGGATGTCCAAAGGTGTCAGGCAAGCCAGCGGCGAGATCGCTGTCGAGCCAATGATGGATGTGGCACAGGTGGCCAGCACCGTGCTCTACATGGCCGGCTTGCCGCTCGAAGCCAACATCCAATTCGTCACCGTGATGGCCACCAAGATGCCGTTTGTCGGCCGTGGTTGAGCCCCAGGTGCCGCCTCGGGCTCGGAGCATTGCATGACTGACGACCACCACCGCACCAGCCTGAGCATGGGGTCTGAAGTGCGGGTGCCGTTTACGTCCCAGGCGCGTTACCCGGACCCTGTTGTCGAGGTGCTGGACCCGAGCTTCGCAGCGCTGCGCTTGTTCAGCGCTTCGGTCGAACAGTTGGCCACCGGATTGCGCTGGGCCGAAGGCCCCGTGTGGTTCGGTGACGGCCGCTATCTGCTGGTGTCGGACATCCCGAACAACCGCATCCTGCGCTGGGACGAATGCTCAGGCGCCACCAGCGTGTGGCGCCAGCCATCGAACCATGCCAACGGCCATGCCCGCGACCAGCAGGGCCGCCTGCTCAGTTGCGAGCATTTGAGCCGACGCATCACGCGCACCGAATACGACGGCCGAATCACGGTTCTGGCCGACCGCTACCAAGGACGACGCTTCAATTCGCCCAACGACATCGTGTGTGCAAGCGACGGTGGCATCTGGTTCACCGACCCCAGCTTCGGCATCCTCGGCTTCTGGGAAGGGGAGCCGGCAGACTCGGAATTGCCGCATGCCTTCTACCGGCTGAACCCGGCCACTGGCGAATTGCAGCAGCACGGCACCGACATCAAGGCACCCAACGGACTGGCGTTCTCGCCCGATGAATCGGTGCTTTATGTGATCGAAAGCCGCGCCGTGCCCCACCGGCTGATCTGGGCTTACGACGTGGGTCCCGATGGCGCACTGTCGAACAAACGCCTGGCGGTCGATGCCGATGGTCATGGCGCCTTCGACGGCATGGCGGTCGACATCCAGGGCAACCTGTGGTGCGGTCTGGGCAGCACTGGCGCTGCCGAAGCCGATGCCGCAACGCTGGACGGGGTGCGCATCTACAACCCGCAGGGCCGCGCCATCGGCCACATCCATCTGCCGGAACGGTGTGCGAACCTGTGCTTCGGCGGTGCACACCGCAACCGCCTCTTCATGGCTGCGAGCCATTCGCTCTACGCCCTGTTCGTCAATGTGCAAGGCTGCGGATGACCTGCCGACCGAGCAAAGTTGTGAGTGCCGGGTTCGGTGGCTTCTACAGGGCTCAGCAGCCCCGAGCTGACATAAGCGCCGTCGACCAGGACTGAGCCGCCCCGGGTTGCGCGGAGGCTGGCTGGCGTTGGTCAGACCGCAGTGGCTGATTCGGCATCGGGCTCTGTATTTGGATGATTCAATAGTGCTCAAGGTCGATCGGGGAACGGGATATTTCAGAGTTTGAAGGGGCTTTGCGAACGGCGAAGGGCATCCGCGCCGCAGGCGCCGAATGGGTGTCGCCAGCGACCGAGCCTTACTGGGTCTACCCGCGACATTCGCTTGACCGTCAGTCACTCATCGCAGACGATGGCGACATGCAATGGTGCAGCCGCACTCCGCTCCCATTTCTGGCGTTTGCGTGCCAATCGTCCACCCGAACGACGACCTGCAATCGGAGCTGTCATGACCCAGGATTCCTCGGTGACGTCAAACCTCGATCCGCAGTTGCGCCTGCCAATTGGCAGCCGTCCACCGAAATGCTTGCGCCTCGTTGTGCGCGCAGTAGCAGCAATGGTCATGGCAGGCGCCGCGGCTTCGGCGTCAGCAATCCCGTGCTCCAGCTTCGGCTTCGTGGGCCCGCTCGTGTCCGGCGTCGTGACCATTGATGGATTGATGTGTGCAACGACATTGATGTCGTCGTCAGCGCGACCGGGCAGTTGCGCCTGAATCCGACAGATATCGGCACGTTCATCAACGGTTCGTTCAACACCAGCGGCGATCCGGCACTGTTTGCGTCCATGCGCAACAACGGCCTCGTGGAAAACGGCAACAACAGCTATTTCTACAACGCCGTCACGCTGTGGAATGCCAATCGTTTCATCAACCGCGGACTCGTCCAGGTCACGCCATTCCTCGGCTTCATCGACAACACCGGCGTGTTCGACAACGCAGGGTTTCTGCAACTCGACCACGCGGTCTTTCGCCCGTCATTTGCCAACCGCAGCCTGGCATCTCTCAACAACACCGGAACGCTGGTGAACGAAAGCCAGATGCTGAACGAAGCAGGTGGCAGGATGTCGAACGCGCTCCACGCACAGTGACAGAACCTCGGTTTGATTACCAACAGAGGCACCATGAGCAATGAGGGCTGGCTGGTGAATTCGGGTGCGATCCTCAACGTCGATGCTGCAACGCTGACCAACGGCGGCCAGTTCGACAATCGCGGCGAATTGAACAACGCGGGTGGCACGGTGCTCATCAGTTCGGGGATGGCCAGTTACGTGGGCGCCACGGTTTACAACGAGGGCAGCTTCAGTACCACCGGAGCGAAAGCGTTACTAAACAACGCCGGCGATTTCTACAACAACGCCTCGATGAACACTGAAGGCGTCTTCATCAACAGCGGCTACTTCGAAAATGACGGCGTTCTGCACAGCACCGGGTCGGTGACGACCAGCGGAAGCTTCTTCAATTTCCGTGATTTCACAAGCGCGTCCGATGCGAAAGGGAGTTTTACCGTGCTGAGCGGCGGCTTGTTCAGCAACTCCGGCACCGCCGTGCTGCTCGGCCGGACGCGGCTGGAGCCGAACTCGACAACGATCAACAGCGGCGAAATGAGCGTGGCGGGCCCGTTCACCAGTCGCGGCGCGTTGTCGAACAGCGGCACGCTGATCAACTCGTCGGCGAAGAACGAATTGACGATCGCTGCAGGATCGACCTATGACTTCACCGGCGGCACCCTGACGAATGCGGGCGTGCTAATCCTGGAAGTGGACATGGACCTCAGCACTCTCACGACGGGCACTTTGAATTCTTTGCCCGGCAGCGAGATACGCAACCATGCAACCTTCACGGTAGCCCCTCAGGTGCCGGACGCGGTCGCCGAATTCAGCGGCGTCACGGTCAACAACGAATCCCGCTTCGTGGTCGCGGGATATCTCCGGATGGGGGCGCCGACTGCTTCGACCTACTTCGCCAACAGGGAAGGCGCCGAATTGCGCATTGCCCCGCAAGGGGGGCGCCACGTTCTTCCAGCCGGTGTCCAACGAGGGGGTCATCAACAACGAGGGCCGACTGGAAGCTGGCTCGGGCTTGTACAGCAGTGCCACAGGCACGATCAACAATTCAGGCATCCTGTTCGGCCCCATTGTCCAGAACGATGGCCGATGGACAAACACCGGCACCGTGACGGTCCAGCGAAACAGCCCCTTCGGGGTGCAGGGCACGGGCACCTACCTGCAAACGGCCGGGACGACGCAAGTCGACGGCGACATGTCTCAAGCCAGTGTGCAAATCCTGGGTGGCAGTCTTTGCGGCGTGGGCACGGTGACTTCCGCCAGCATCGTGCTCAATCACGCCACGGTTTGCCCCGGCCACTCACCCGGTACCTTGACGCTGAACGGCGACGTCAGCTTCAACGACGTGACGCTTGCAATCGAGATCGCAGGCACAGAGCCCGGGCAATTCGACGTCCTGCGGATCAACGGATCGGCCACGTTCACATCGGGCGTGCTGGAACTGGCTTTCCTGGACGGCTTCCTGCCGCAAGCGGGCGACCACTGGACCCTGCTGATTTTCGATGGCGCCGTTCAGGGCCTGAGCTTGCTGGATCTGGTTCCGGTGGGCCTGCCCAGTGGTTATGCCTTCAGCGCAGCGCTGAGCAACAACGGCTTCGAGGTTGCCGTGACCAGCGTCGCCAGCGTGCCCGAACCGACTCCCGCCGCGCTGCTCACGGTGGGATTGGTGGCGCTGGCACTTCGGCGACGTGCCCGCAGAAGTTCGCAACGGCGCGGCGTTCACGCCCCCCGTCTTCAGGACGCCATCGGCGGTGCCAGGCAGGCCGCATGCAGGTGTCTGCAGCTCGCACCGCGGTGACCCGACCGGCAATCGATGAAGTTGCCCGCTTCGAATGAGAGCCTGGTCTGCCCTGTGTGCGGTGAGCCCAATCAGTGCGCCGGCTCGGCTGCGGGCTCGACCGACCCGCCCTGCTGGTGCGCGTCGGTGACGTTTTCGCCAGAACTGTTGGCGCGGGTGCCGCCAAACATGCAACGCAAGGCCTGCATTTGCCGGTCTTGCGCGGAAGGGCAAGGCGCCATGCCACAGAAGTAACGGGCCACAGCGCGCGCCGCATGTTCACAGCCACTCAGGCCGGGCACCCCCACTTACTCATCGACGCCGCGGAAAGACTTGATCCGGTTGTGTTCGTCCTCCGTCACGCTCACCAGTCGGCTCACATGGGCAAACACCGCCCGATACCGCCGCGTGCCCGCGACTGCATCGAGAGCGGCCCGGACGGGTACGAGGGACCTTAGCGGACCGCGACCCTCGTAGGCGGTCTCGACTTCGACCAACCAGGCCTGCATCGACTTCCATTGTTCGGCGCCGAACCATTCCTCGCGCCACTGCCCGCGAGCCTGGGTGGCGGTGCTCAACACCCGACGCAGCCGCGCTGTCGCAGCGGGGTCTTCGTCTGCAATCGGGTGCGGCTTGATGTCGCGCATCTGCGGCGCGAATTGCGCCAAGGCAATTCGAGCCACAACTTCGACCGGTGCGCCGTGCAAATTGCTGAACACGGCGACCGCCACCTGGCGGCCGGGCAACCGCAGGTACGCGCTGGTGAAGCCGGCTGTCTCTCCGGCATGCTGCAGCACCCGTTCACCGTTGCGCTGTTCGATGAACCAACCGTAGCCATAGGGCGAGGTCGTGCCGTCGTTCAGATGAACCGCTTCGGTTGCCAGCGCGGCGCTGCGTGCCGAAATCAGGTGCGGCGAAAGCTGTTCTGCCTCCCAGCGAGCGAGATCGGCCAGCGTGGTGGCGATGTCGCCCAGGCCGCGTGCAGTGGAGGGCTGCATGGCGTCCCGATTTTCGATCCGGCCCTGCAGCCGCTGGTAGCCGGCCGCGCGACCGGGCAGCAGCTCTGAAGGCAGTGAGGACCGCGTCGAGCGCATGCCCAAAGGCTTGAAGATCTGCGTTGCCATGAAGTCCGCATAGCGCAGGTTGCTGACCTGTTCGATGACCCGCGCCAGCAACCAGTAATTGGTGTTGGAGTAAGCCCATTTCTCACCCGCCTCGAAATTCAACGGCAGCGCAAACAACCGCTTTCCGAATTCGGCGTCGCTGTAGGTTTCGCGGTAGATAGCGTACCCAAAGGCCTCCTCGAGGTCGGGAAGGCCCGAGGTGTGCGTCAACAGCTGGTGCAGGCTGATGCCGGACCATGACTCGGGCAGACCGGACAGGTAGCGCCCGACCGGCGCGTTCAACTCCACCTGGCCGCGCTCTGCCAGCATCAACACGGCATAGGCAGTGAACTGTTTGGAGATCGAGCCGATCTCGAAGACGTGGTCGACACGCGCCTTGACCTTCAGCTCCAGTTGGGCCTGCCCCAGAGCCCGCGCCGACACCAATCGGCCGTCTCGGTAAACGCCGACCACCAGTCCGGGCACGCCGTAGACACGCAAGGTCTGCGCGGCAAATCGATCGATTTCGTCTGCTTGAACGGAAGGGCAAGCGACGGTCAGGGCGCAGACCCACAAGCACCAAAACCTCTTCATTTTCAACCTCATCCGCTCCTGCCTGGGATGGCCTTCGGCTGCCACCCCGTGCGCCGGCCGCGTGCGGCCAGCACCGCCAGGCCACCCAGCGCCATGAGCCAGGAAGCCGGCTCTGGAACCGCAACGACCCTGCCCTGGAGTCGCAGGGTGACGTCGCCAAGGCTCAGATCCGGCCCGCTGCCATTGATGCTGGTTCTTTGCAGCACCAGCATCTGGTCGAACGTGCCGAGCATGCTGCCTTCGAAGCGGATCGTCAGGCCACCGAGGCTGTCACCGGCAGCGAGGCTCGCGAAGTCGGAAACGCCAGAGACCCTGAATGCGCCGCCCACCGAGGGGTCGAATTCGCCGCGCAACGCGTCGCCCGGGGCAGCCGCGGCGTTGGAGAGCTGGAGGCTGGAGGTGGCAAACGTGTCCTCGGTCAACGAGCCGAAGTTCAGCGTGTAAGCCGCCGCTGCGCCAGAGAATGAACCGGCGCCAGCGGCCTTGGCGAAAACCGCTTGCGCCAAGTTGTTGACCTGCGCCGTCAGGCCAATGCTGGCCGAGGCCAGCTCGAGATCGGTCAAGTCGCCGTT
Source organism: Rubrivivax sp. (assembly GCA_039915715.1). Taxonomy (GTDB): domain Bacteria; phylum Pseudomonadota; class Gammaproteobacteria; order Burkholderiales; family Burkholderiaceae_C; genus Rubrivivax. Next base: position 9,347 of record JBDSMV010000343.1, read on the forward strand.
CTGGCTCTTCAGCCACACCGATGTCGCGGCCCAGGTAACGGGTGGCACCCGCCGTGGCCGTGCCGAGATCGCTGAACGTGGCGCCGGCTTCGATGTTCAGCGCAGTGAACCGGCATCGATCTGCAACAGTCCGTTGCCGATGACTGCCGCACCGTCCGCGACCGTGAGCCGGCCTGTGGTGAGACGCAGTGTGCCGTCGCCGCCGAGGCGGCCACTGCCGTCGATGCTGAACTGACTGCCTGCCAGCTCCGTGACCGCACCGGCGGCGGTGTTGATCGGGTTGAGGGAATCGACGACCCGCTTTATGTTCCATCGGACCTCCCGCTCTTTTTGCGAAGCCCGATCATCCGCGCTCGATGGCGGCGATTCAATAGACAAAGCGGTGGACGAGATTGCCGCTGTCATCCACAGCGCGACCCAGATCGACCCCTCGGCCCTCTCCCCTCGCCCCTCTGCCCACTCCCCTGCCGATGTGACCGACCCGCTGCCCGGGCTGAATGTCATCGCCTTCGGACCAGATGCGTGCGGCGTCGGTTTCGGTGCGCGACATCGATCCACCTGGTTTGCGTGGCAGTGCATGGCAGTGCCCGATAGCACCCACAGCCAATCGGGGGCATCATCTTGGCGGCGCTTGCTGGCTCCTGCCGAGCGCTTCCCACCCCTTCCATCTGGAGAAGCCGATGCGCACCAAAACCCTGCCGTTGCTCGCGAATGCGGCCGCAGTCGCGGCCGCGGCCTGTCTGACGCAATCGTCGCATGCGGCGCCCGGCCTCGACGCCTATGCGCTGAGTGCAGGCGGCAACTCCATCCTCGGTGCCAACGGCAACCCGTTCGGCTGCGCCACGTTCGGGCCCGACCCGCGGGCTGCGATCTTTTCGGGAACCTTCAACGTCTCGCTGCCCACCGATGGCAGTGTCTGCGGCGTCGGCGTTGACAGCCGAACCAGTGCTGCCATCGGCGGCAGCACGCAGGTGGCGGCGACGCTGGCCGTGGGCTTCGGCACCTCTGCCGACCCCCGCACGTTCACTGGCGACGCGCGGGCGAGAGCGGGTTTCGGCACGCTCGGCGTCAACGCAACGGCCAGCTACACCGGCGCGTCAGATGCGTTTACGGTGGCCGGGTCGCAAGCGGGCGCGCGCCAG
>JBDSMV010000344.1:0-2733 GCA_039915715.1 Rubrivivax sp.
GTGCTCGGCTTCGTCCAGCACCAGCAGTTGTTCGGCCAGCAGCACCGTGCCACTGGCGGCCAGCAGCCCCATGCGAACCGGGATCACGAACGCTTCCTTCACGGGCTGCCCGGGTGTCGGGTCGCAATGCTGGCGCAAGGTCAACGCATAGCGGCCGGCTTCGGCGTCGAAGCGCCCGCTGGCGCTGAGCTGCGGCGTTCCGGCTTGCGAGTACCAGCGTTTGAAGGTGTCGAGCCGGCTCGAGAGTTCGCTGCCCGGGTTGGCATCGGCAATCGCCTGTGCGAAATCGTCGCAGGTCACGGCCTGGCCGTCGTGGCGCTCGAAGTAGAGCGTCATGCCCTTCCTGAAGCCGTTGTCGCCCACCAGGGTGTGCATCATGCGCACGACCTCGGCGCCTTTTTCGTAGACGGTGGCGGTGTAGAAGTTGTTGATCTCCTGATAGCGATCGGGTCGCACCGGATGCGCCATCGGGCCGGCATCTTCAGAAAATTGCATGGCGCGAAGCCTGCGCACGTCTTCGATGCGCTTGACTGCGCGCGCGGACTCAGAGCCCGCCATGTCCATGCTGAATTGCTGGTCGCGGAACACCGTCAGGCCTTCTTTCAACGACAGCTGGAACCAGTCGCGGCAGGTGATGCGGTTGCCGGTCCAGTTGTGGAAGTACTCGTGCGCGATGACGCTTTCGATGCGGGCAAAGTCGGCATCGGTGGCGGTTTCGGGGGTGGCCAGCACGCACGACGTGTTGAAGAGGTTGAGCCCCTTGTTCTCCATCGCACCGCCGTTGTAGTCCTCCACCGCCACTACCATGAAGCGCTCGAGGTCCAGCGCCAGCCCGAAGCGGGCTTCGTCCCAGACCACCGACGCCACCAGCGACTGCATCGCATGGTCGGTCTTGCCGAGGTCGCCCGGCCGGACGTAGATCTGCAGCAGGTGCTCCTTGCCGGCGCGGGTGGTGATGCGCTGTTCGCGCGCCACCAGTCTGCCGGCCACCAGCGCGAACAGGTAGCTGGGTTTCGGGAACGGGTCGTGCCACTTGGCCATGTGGCGGCCGTTGTCCAGATCGGTTTGTTCGATCAGGTTGCCGTTGGACAGCAGCACCGGAAAGCGTGACTTGTCGGCGCGCAGCGTGACGGTGTAGACCGCCATCACGTCGGGCCGATCGAGGAAGTAGGTGATGCGGCGGAAGCCTTCGGCTTCGCACTGCGTGAAGAGCCCGCCGCCGCTGGTGTACAGGCCCGACAGCGCCGTGTTCTTGTTCGGCGCCAGCGTGTTGCGGATCTCCAGCGTGAACTGCGCCGCTTCAGGCGGGCTGTCGATGACGAGGTCACCGCCTTCGTTGCGAAAGGCCACGCTCTGGCTGTCGGCCAGCACGCGAAGCGGGGTCAGGCCTTCGCCATGCAGCCGCAGCGGCTCGCCAACTGTGGCAGTCGATGCACGCGCGATCTGCATGCGGCTCGTGACCAGGGTCTTGACCGGGTCCAAGTCGAAGAGCAGGTCGACGCTCTGGATGGTGTAAGCGGGCGCCAGGTAGTCCTCGCGCCGCACCGGGTTGGTGATGGCTTCACGCATGGGGCGTGTTCTCCGATGTTCGGTGTGAAAGAGCACGCCGCGCATGTGCGCGCCGGCAGATGGGCCGTCGCCCCTCGTTGGCGGACGGCCGCGTCACAGGCCCTGCTTCAAACTGGCTTCGATGAAACCGTCCAGGTCACCATCGAGCACCTTTTGGGTGTTGCTGACCTCGACATTGGTGCGCAGATCCTTGATGCGGCTCTGGTCCAGCACATAACTGCGGATCTGGTGGCCCCAGCCCACATCGGTCTTGCTGTCTTCGAGCTTCTGCTGCGCTTCGCGTTGGATGCGCATTTCGTGTTCGTAGAGGCGTGACCGAAGCATCTGCCAGGCTTCGTCGCGGTTCCGGTGCTGGCTGCGGTCGTTCTGGCACTGCACCACGATGTTCGTGGGGATGTGCGTCAGCCGCACCGCGGAATCGGTCTTGTTGATGTGCTGGCCGCCTGCGCCGCTCGCGCGGAACGTGTCGGTCCGCACATCGGCCGGATTGATGTCGATCTCGATCGAATCATCGACCTCGGGGTAGACGAACAGGCTCGCGAAGCTCGTGTGCCGGCCGCCGGCCGAATCGAACGGGCTCTTCCTCACGAGGCGGTGCACGCCGGTCTCGGTGCGCAGCAGGCCGAATGCGTAATCGCCCTCGACCTTGATCGTTGCACTGCGGATGCCGGCGACGTCGCCCTCGGTCTCTTCCATCACCTCGGTCTTGAAGCCCTTGCGCTCGCAGTACTTCAGGTACTGGCGCAGCAGCATCGAGGCCCAGTCGCACGCCTCGGTGCCGCCGGCGCCCGCCTGCAGGTCGACGAAGCAGTTGCTCGGGTCGGCCGGGTTGTCGAACATGCGCCGGAACTCGAGCGCGGCGACCGTCTCCTCCAGCTTGGCGGCGTCGGCCTCGATCGACTTCAGGATGTCGAAGTCCTGGTCGGACTTCGACATCTCGTGCAGCTCGGCCAGGTCGGACAGGTTCGAGCTCAGATGATCGATCGTCGCGACCACGTTCTCGATGCCGCGCTTCTCGCGGCCCAGCTCCTGGGCGCGCTTCGGCTCGTTCCAGACGTTCGGGTTCTCGAGCGCCGCGTTGACCTCGTTCAGGCGCAGCGCCTTGCGGTCGTAGTCAAAGATACCCCCGAAGGGCGAACGTGCGTTGGCTCAGGTCGGCGATGC
>JBDSMV010000368.1:0-12706 GCA_039915715.1 Rubrivivax sp.
GGCCAGCGCCGGGTCAGCCGCGACATGGGGCGCAACGCGCGCCAGCCCAGCGGCAGCAGGAATGCGGCCGCCATCGACCAGCGCAGCAGGTTCAGCGTCAACGGGGGCACCTGGCCCACCATCAAGCGGCCGACCACGGCGTTGCCGGCCCACAGCATCGGCGGCGCGGTCAACAGCAGTAGCAAGCTCGGCTTCAAGGCCAGGCTCGGTGCCCGCTGCGCGGGCGACGCTCCCGCTGCATCCGCTGTGAAGGCTTCACCGTCCGCTCTCCAGCATCGCGCCGCAGCTCCAGCATTGCTCGAAGGGGCCTTCGACCAGTTCGTCGCAGGCCGGGCAGCGCCACCGGCGTTCGGGCTGGTGCTGCAACTCGTGCAGCAACGCAGTGGCGCGTGCATGGTCGGCGGCATCGACGACCCAGATTTCGGGCAGCGCCTGGTCGGGTGGAATCTCGCCCGCGATGCCGCTGTTGTAGATGCGCTGCAAGGTCGTGTCGATGCCCGCATGGCGCAATTGATCGGCCCACAACGTGGCCAGGGCGAGGTTCGGAGCTTGCAGCAGGCGTTTCATCGGCAACGCAGATGGTGCCACGGCCCGGCGCCGAAGCTGGCGGGGGCGGCAGGCGCCAGGCCAATTGGCTTAACCTTCGGAGTTGAGTCAACGCCAACTGCCATCGAGGAGAAACACCATGCCGCATGCGATCCAGATCACCGCCTTCGGTGGACCCGAGCAGATGAAGTTCGTCGAAGTGCCGATCGGCGACCCGGGGCCCGGAGAGGTGCTGATCCGGCACCATGCCTACGGGCTCAACTTCATCGATGTCTATCAGCGGACCGGCCTTTATCAGAACCCGCTGCCGCTGGTGCTGGGCATGGAAGGTGCCGGCGTCATCGAAGCAGTGGGCGACGGCGTCAAGCACCTGGCTGTCGGCGACCGCGCCGCCTACGCCAGCAATCCGCCAGGCAGCTACAGCGACCAGCGTGTGATGCCGGCCAAGCAGGTCGTGCAGTTGCCTGATGCGATCGATTTCGAGGTCGCCGCTGGCATGATGTTGAAGGGCCTGACAGCGCAGTACCTGCTCAAGCGCACGCGGCCAGCCGAAGGCCTCGAAGCCGGCGATTTCGTGCTCTTCCATGCGGCGGCCGGCGGGGTCGGTCTGATCGCCTGCCAATGGGCCAAGGCGCTGGGCCTGCAGCTGATCGGCACCGCCGGTGGCGAAGCCAAGTGCAAGCTGGCGCTCGAGAACGGCGCTGCGCATTGCATCGACTACGCCAAGGAAGACTTCGTCGCTCGGGTCAAGGAGATCACCGGCGGCAAAGGCGTCAAGGTGGTCTACGACTCGATCGGCAAGGACACGTTCGAAGGCAGCCTGTCGTGCCTTCGGCCCTTCGGCCTGATGGTCAGCTTCGGCAACGCCTCGGGCGCGGTGCCGCCGTTCGCGATCGGCGCGCTGGGCGCCAAGGGATCGCTCTACCTGACCCGTCCGACTCTCTTCAACCACATCGCCACGCGCGAGGCGACTCAGGAGATGGCCGACGACCTGTTCGAGATCGTCGGCGGCGGCGACGTGAAGATCGCCATCGGCCAGCGCTTTGCACTCAAGGATGCCGCCGAGGCGCACCGCGCCCTGGAAGCCCGAAAGACCACCGGCTCGACGGTTCTGCTGGTGGATTAGGCCGGCCGACGCAGCGAGTGTTTACTTGGTCTGCGTGAACGTGTAGTCGGTCTTGGCCTTGGTGCGCAGGCCTTCCTGGTATTCCTGCAGCCGCACCTGCTCGATGCGTTGTTTGATCTGCGCCTTGACATCGTCGAAGGCCGGGAACGGCGCGTCGCGGGTGTCTTCGAGCTTGATGATGTGGTATCCGAACTGGCTCTTGACAGGCACGTCGGTCATCTCACCCTTCTTCAGCTTGGCCATCGCGCTGCCGAACTCGGCCACATAGGCATCGGGCTTGGCGAAGTCGAGGTCGCCGCCGCGTTCGGCAGAGCCCGTGTCCTTGGAGTTCTTCTTCGCCAGCTCGTCGAACTTGGCGCCGGCTTTCAGCTGCGCGATCAACGCCTTGGCTTCGTCTTCCTTCTCGACCAGGATGTGGCGCGCCCGATATTCGGTGCCGGTGGCCTGGGCCTTGAACTTGTCGTATTCGGTCTTCGCGTCGGCATCGGTGACCGGGTGGCTCTTGCGCCAGTCTTCGAACAGTTCGCGGATCAGCAGGCTCTGGCGCGCCAGTTCCATCTGCGCCTTGAAGTCGGCTCCGGCGGCAATGCCCTTGTTCTGCGCTTCCTGCACGAAGATCTCGCGCAACACCACCTGGTCGCGGGCCTGGCTCATCTGCTCCGGCGTGACCTTCTGGCCGGCACGTTCAGCCTGCTGCACCAGCACGTCGAGGCGGGTCTTCGGCACCGGCTTGCCATTGACCATCGCAATGTTTTGGGCCCCGGCTGCCAATGGCAGCAGCAGCGCCATGCACACAGGAACAAACGCAAACGCGATGGATGCGCGCACAGCAGGATTCTTCGGCTTCATGAACAGTGACTTTCGAGTGGGGGGTTGTGGGCGCCAGCCGCAACAAACGCTGCCCGCTGCAGGGGCGCGGTAGCAGCCGCTGCGCCGCATGGGTGGATCAGATTGCGCGGGGGGCGAATGGTTCAGCGAATGGGCTCAATCTTCGCCAGGGGCGGTGGCAACGATCGCCAGCGCGTGAACACCCTGCGCGGACAGAGAGCCCAGAGAATCATACACAAGCCGATGCCGCGCGAGTCTGCTCAAGCCGTCGAACCGCGGGCTGGTCAGCCGCACGGTGAAATGACGGCCTTCGCGTGCTCCGGCATGCCCGGCGTGCAGGTGGCTGTCGTCCTGCACCTGCAGCTCGGTCGGTTGCAGCGCCTCCTGCAACAAGGTCCTGATGCGCGCGGCGTCCAGGGCTCCTGCGTTCACTGCGCCGGTCCCGGCCCGCCCGGCTTTGCGCGGGCCTCCTCGTGGGAGTGCAACGAGTCGGCTTCCTTTTCCGCGGACTTGTCCATGGGCTTGAAATCGATCGATGCGGAATTGATGCAGAACCGGTCGCCGCTGGGCTCGGGACCGTCCTCGAAGACATGACCGAGGTGGCTGCCGCAGTTGTTGCACCGCACTTCCACGCGCACCATGCCGTGGCTGTCGTCACGCACCCGCTCGACCACTTCGGCGTTGATGGGCTGCCAATAACTGGGCCAGCCGCAGCCGGCATCGAACTTGGTGCCCGATTCGAACAGCGGCGTGCCGCAACCCACGCACAGGTAGCGGCCGTCGTCGAACTGGTCCCAATACTTGCCGCTGAAGGCACGCTCGGTGTCGGCCTGGCGTGCCACGCGGTACTGCACCGGGTCGAGTTCGGCGCGCCATTCGGCGTCGGTCTTGTGCAGCGCATAGCGCGGGTCGTCGTGGGAGTGGAGCTTGCTCTTCATGTCGACATTGTGTCCGCGGTCGTGGTCGTTGACCGTCGCGCGGGGTTTTGCGCCCTCTCGGGGAACCCATCCGCGCGAGGGCGCCGGCGTTGCCCGCCGGTTTTCGTCATCGCTTGGGGGTAGTCCCTGAGCGCAATGCACAGCGTCATCCGCTACCTTTCCGGCATCCAAAGTCAAGCCGGAGACCCGAACATGCGCCACCCAACGACCCTTACGAACCCCAGCAAACGCCGTTTCGGCCTGACGCTGGTGGCCACCGCTGCAGTCCTGGCGCATGGGGCTGCGTTTGCCCAAGTCGGCGAGACCGTGAAGATCGGCTTCATCGACCCGTTGTCGGGGCCCTTCGCCAACGTCGGCCAGAACCAGTTGAAGGGCTGGCAGTTCATGGCCGACAAGTTCAACGCAAAAAACGATGCGGGCGTGAAATTCGAGTTCGTGTCGTTCGACAACAAGGCGTCGCCGCAGGAAAGCCTGAACAGCCTCAAGGCCGCCATCGACCAGGGCATCCACTATGTGGTGCAGGGCAACGGCTCGGGTGCTGCAGCGGCCATCTCCGAAGCCGTGGCCAAGAACAACGAGCGCAATCCCGGCAAGGAAGTCGTCTATCTGAACTACGCCGCGGTCGACCCGGCGCTGACCAACGAGAAGTGCAACTACTGGCACTTCCGGCTCGATGCCGACACCACCATGAAGATGGAGGCGCTGACGAGCTACATGAAGGACCAGCCCGAGATCAAGAAGGTCTACATCATCGGCCAGAACTACTCCCACGGGCAGCAGGTGTCCAAGTACTTCAAGGAGATGATCAAGCGCAAGCGGCCCGATGTCGAGATCGTCGGCGACGACTTGCACGCGCTGGGGCAGGTCAAGGACTTCGCGCCGTTCGTGGCCAAGATGAAGGCTGCCGGTGCCGACACGGTCGTCACCGGCAACTGGGGTCAGGACTTGACGCTGCTGATCAAGGCCGCCAAGGACGCCGGGCTCAACGCCAATTTTTACACCTACTACGCGGTCACCAGCGGCGTGCCGACCGCGATGGCCGCGGGTGTCGGCGGCAAGGTGCGCGTGGTCGGCATTGGCCACAACGCAGTCCCCGGTCTCGTCAAATACGAAAACGAGTTCAAGAGCAAGTTCAATGACGACTGGTACACCTACCAGACCTACAACGGCCTGGCGTTGTTGAGTGCGGCGATGGCCAAGGCCAAGAGCACCGACCCGGTCAAGGTGGCCAAGGCGATGGAAGGGCTCAAGTTCGAAAGCTTCAACGGCGAGGTCGAGATGCGCAAGACCGACCACCAATTGCAGCAGCCGGTCTACATCAGCGAATGGCGCAAGGCCGATGCCAAGAACCCGTACAACGTCGAAGGCACCGGCTTCAATTTCCAGGAAGTGCGTGCGCTGCCGTCCTATGTCGCCAGCACGCCCACGTCATGCCAGATGCAGCGGCCCTGATGCGCTTCGGCGCCGAAGCGCTGAAGCGCTGATCTGACGCGCCGTGTGGCGCAGCGCCGCTGACATGCGGCGCTGCGCGGTTCGGCAACGCTGTACCCCGGACACTGGCTGCCGATGGATGTCTCGTACTTCCTGATCTCGCTGCTCAACGGCTTGTCGGTCGGCTTGCTGCTGTTCATGCTGGCCAGCGGGCTGACGCTGATATTCAGCATGATGGGCGTGCTGAACTTTGCCCATGCCAGTTTCTACATGGTGGGCGCCTATGTGGCCTACACCATCTCGCAGGTGGCCGGCTTCTGGTGGGGGCTGTTGCTGGCGCCACCCGTGGTGGGGCTGCTGGGGGCCGCGTTCGAGCGCTATGCGCTGAGGCGCGTGCACAAGTTCGGCCATGTGCCCGAACTGCTGGTGACCTTCGGCCTCAGCTACATCATCCTGGAACTGGTGGGTCTGATCTGGGGCCGACAGGCGCTGAACTTCCTGCCGCCACCGTCGCTCGACGGCCCGCTGTTCACGATCGTCGACCTTCCGACCGCGCTGCAGTTCTCGTGGGGCGCGCCCCCCCCGGTGTGCAAGACCGTCGAAGGTGCGATCTGTACCCAGTTCCCGGCCTTCAGGGCCTTCGGCATGGGCATCGCGATCCTGATGCTGATCTCGGTGTGGCTGCTGTTCACCCGCACCCGCGCCGGGCTGGTGATCCAGGCGGCGTTGACCCACCCCCAAGCCGCCGAAGCGCTGGGCCACAACGTGCCTCGGGTGTTCATGCTGGTGTTTGGCGGCGGCACGGCGCTCGCCGGGCTGGCGGGTGTGATCGGTGGCGCGCTGCGGGTCACCGAGCCCTCGATGGCGTTGGCAGTGGGCGCGGTGGTGTTCGCGGTCATCGTGATCGGCGGCATGGGGTCGCTGGCCGGGGCATTCGTGGCCTCGGTGGGGCTCGGCGTCATGGACAGCTTCGCTGTGGGCAGCGACAGTTCGCTGGCCGATGTCTTCGCCTGGGTGGGCCTGCATGTCGGTCCCGACACCTTCGGGCATGCGTTGTGGGTCGTGAAGATGAGTCAGGTGGCCGCGATCCTGCCGTATCTGTTTCTGGTGCTGATCCTGATCTTCAGGCCGAAAGGCCTGTTCGGCACCCGCGAAGGTTAGATGCTGCCCCCACGCTCCCTGAAGGTCGCTGCCCCCCGGGGGGGCGCTCGCCTGCGGCCCGGCGAAGCCGGTTCCGCGGCTCTACTCGGTGGTGGCGCTTTGCTTCGCGCGCGCCGAATGTTGTGGTGGGAGAAGCTGTGACCAATGTGCTGGATGCTTCGCGCCGTGCCGGCGCCCGCCGCGAAGGCGAGTCCGTGCGCGAGCGTTTCCTGGCGCGTGCCTTCGGTGGTGGCGGCGCGGCGCGCATCGGTGAAGCCGGCAGCACCGGCAATCGCTTCGAGTTCAAGCCCTACAACGTCGGGCGCTGGGCGATCTGGGGCGGTTATGCGTTGCTGCTGCTGCTGGCCCCGCTGATCTGGACCAGCAGCCTGTCACTGACGATGCTTTCGCAGATGGGCATCGCCATCATTGCCTGCCTGGCCTTCAACATGCTGCTGGGACAAGGCGGCATGCTGAGCTTCGGCCATGCGGTGTATTCCGGGCTGGGATCGTTCTTCGCGATGCATGCGCTGAACTTCGTGACCGCCGGCACGCTGCTGCTGCCGGTGAGCCTGATCCCTCTGGTGGGCGGCGCGTTCGGGCTGCTGTTCGCGGTGCTGCTGGGCTTCGTCACGACCAAGAAGGCCGGCACGCCGTTCGCGATGATCACGCTCGGCGTGGGCGAACTGGTGGCCGCGATGGCGCTGATGTTTCCGTTCTTTTTCGGTGGCGAAGGCGGCATCAGCGGCAACCGCGTCACCGGCCGTTTTCTAGGCGTCAGCTTCGGCCCGCAGATCCAGCTGTACTACCTGATCGCGCTCTACACCATCGTCTGCACCGCGTTGATGTACGCCTTTACCCGCACCCCGCTCGGACGCATGCTGAATGCCGTGCGAGACAACCCCGAGCGGGTCGAGTTCGTCGGCTACAACACCCAGTACGTGCGCTGGCTGGCGTTCATCGCCTCGGGTTTCTTCATGGGCATCTCCGGTGGCCTGGCGGCGCTGAACTTTGAGATCGTGACGGCCGAGGTGGTCGGCGCCTTGCGCTCGGGCAGCTACCTGCTGTTCACGTTCCTCGGCGGTGCCGTGTTCTTTTTCGGCCCGATCATCGGCGGCGTGTTGCTGGTGCTGGCACTGGTGCTGCTGTCGGAGCTGACGCAGGCCTGGCTGCTCTACCTGGGGCTCGTGTTCACCTTCATGGTGATGTACGCGCCGGGCGGCATTTCCAGCTTGATCATGATGAATCTGCGGGTGGCCTCATTTGGCAAGCTGCGCCCGCTGCTGGCGTCGTACCTGGCGCTGGCGGGCTCGGCGCTGACGGTGCTGCTGGGGTCGGGCGCGATGGTCGAGATGGTCTACCACATGCAGCTCAACGAAGCCCTGGGGCCGAAGATGAAGTTCCTGGGCGCGATGCTCGACACCCGGCGCTTCGACACCTGGTTCGGCGCCGTCTTCGTGATGCTGGTCGGCATCGCGATGTTCGAGTTCACGCGGCGCCATTTCGTCTTGCTGTGGAACACGACGCAAGAAGAAATCGAAGCCGAGGTGCGCAAACGGGACGCTGCGTTGTGAGCCCATACGCCAAGGAAGCGACGGCCGGGTGCGCGCTGGAGTTGCGCAACGTCACCAAGCGCTTCGGCCGCACCGAGATCATCCGCGGCGCCAATCTGGCAGTCAAGACCGGCGAACGGGTGGCCGTGATCGGCCCCAACGGCGCCGGCAAAAGCACGCTCTTCAACCTGATCAGCGGGCGCTTCGGCAGCACCTCGGGCGACATCCTGCTGCACGGACGCAAGATCGACGGTCTCAAGCCGTACGAGATCAACCGCCTGGGGCTGGCACGCAGTTTCCAGGTCAGCAACCTTTTCAACCGCCTGTCGGTGTTCGAGAACCTGCGCTGCGCGGTGCTGTGGAGTCTGGGCTATCGCTATTCGTTCTGGAAGTTCCTGGCCAACCTGGGCGACGCCAACGACCGCGCCGACGAGATCCTGAAGCTCATCAAGCTTGACCGGCGGCGCAACGTACTGGCCACCAACCTGACCTATGCCGAGCAGCGTGCGCTCGAGATCGGCATCACCATTGCGGGGGGTGCCAGCGTGGTGCTGCTGGACGAGCCCACCGCAGGCATGAGCCGCAGCGAAACCGACCGCTTCGTCGATCTGATCCGGGAGGTCACGGTCGGCAAGACGTTACTGACAGTGGAGCACGACATGGGCGTGGTTTTCGGTCTGGCCGACCGCATCGCGGTGCTGGTGTATGGCGAAGTCATCGCCTTCGACGAACCCGAGAAAGTGCGGGCCGACGAACGGGTCAAGGAAGCGTACCTGGGCTCGGTGCTGGCCGAGGAGCAGGCCTCGGCGGCACTGGCCGAGGACGGGGCATGATGGCCGCCGCAACACAGGGTCCAACGACATGCTGAGCCTGCGCGATGTCCATGCCTTCTACGGCAAGAGCCATGTGCTGCACGGCGTCTCGTTCGATGTGCAGCCGGGCGAGATCGTGGCGCTGCTGGGCCGCAACGGCTCGGGCCGCTCGACCACGGTCAAGACCATCATGGGACTGGTCGAAGGCACCGGCTCGGTGAGCTGGAAAGGCCAGCCGATCCTCGGCCGCGATGCCTTTGCGATCGCCCATGCCGGCATCGGCTATGTGCCGGAGAACCGAGACATCTTTCCGACCCTGACGGTGCACCAGAACCTGATGCTGGGGCAGAAGGGAGGCAAGCGACCTGCCGAAAGCATTGCCCCGGTGTTCGGCTTCGACGACATGTACCAGATGTTCCCGCGCTTGAAGGAACGGCAGCACAACGAAGCCGGCGTGCTGTCAGGGGGTGAGCAGCAGATGCTGACCTTGTGCCGCACGTTGATGGGCGAGCCCGAACTGATCATGATCGACGAGCCGACGGAAGGGCTGGCACCGAAGATCGTCGAACTGGTGGCCGACTATCTGCGCGAACTCAAGCGGCGCGGAATCGGGGTGCTGCTGGTGGAACAGAAGCTGACGATCGCGCTGGAAGTGTCGCAGCGCTGCCTGGTGATGGGCCACGGGCAGATCGTCTTCGAGGGCACCCCGGCCGAGTTGCGCGCCAACGCAGGGGTGCGCAAGGAGTGGCTCGAGGTCTGAAAGGCCCGCGGCCCACATGACCAGCTGCAGGCCCGCGCACCCTGCAGCCCGCGCCCAACCGCATTCGCTGCGGGACTGGCATCCTGGCCATGAGGGTCGGGGGTCACCGAGGGTCCGCCAGCGAGCCCCTAAGATCGAACGATCGATCCATTTCGTCGGTTCACTGCAATTCACGAGGAGACGCCCATGGGTGCGAAATACGACGTACGGGACCGCGTTGCGGTCATCACGCTGGACAACCCGCCGGTCAACGGGCTGGGGCATTCGACGCGGCTGGGAATCGCCGACGGCATCGAAAACGCAGTGGCCGACGACAACGTCGAGGCGGTGGTGATCACCGGTGCCGGCAAGGCCTTCTCGGGTGGCGCCGACATCCGTGAATTCGGCAGCCCCAAGGCGCTCGCCGAACCCAACCTGTTGTCGGTGATTTCGCTGATCGAGAATTGCCCGAAGCCGGTCGTGGCCGCGTTGCACAGCGTGTGCATGGGTGGCGGGCTTGAACTGGCGCTGGGGTGCCACTATCGGGTTGCCGTGCCGGGCACCTTGGTGGCGCTGCCCGAAGTCAAACTGGGCCTGCTGCCAGGCGCTGGTGGCACGCAGCGCCTGCCGCGCGTGCTGGGTGTCGAAACCGCGCTCAACATGATCGTCAGTGGCGAGCCGGTCAAAAGCGAGGTGTTGGCCGCGATGCCGGGCCAGAAGTTGATCGACAAGCTGCTGCCTGACGACTTGCTGGACGGTGCGGTGACATTCGCGCTGGAGATGGCGAAGGGCCGTGACGCGGTCGGTAAGGGAGGCGCGGCAGGCAAAGAAAGCAAAGCGCTGCCACGCGTGCGCGACCTGAAGGCCACGCATCCGAATCCCGACGCCTACTTCGGCTTTGCCCGCAACACCGTGAAGGCGGTGGCGCGCAATTTCCCGGCGCCGGCCAAGTGCGTCGACGCGGTCGAAGCAGCGGTCAAGCGGCCGTTCGACCAGGGCATGGCCTATGAGCGCGAACTGTTTACCGCGCTGATGTTCACCCCCGAGTCGAAGGCGCTGCGCCATGCCTTCTTCGGTGAACGCGCAGCCAGCAAGATCGCCGATGTGCCCGAGGACATGAAGAAGCGCGAAATCGCCAAGGTGGCGGTGATCGGTGCCGGCACGATGGGTGGCGGCATCAGCATGAACTTCCTGAACGCCGGGCTGCCGGTGGTGATGCTGGAGCAGCAGCAGGACGCACTGGACCGCGGCGTGGCCACGATCCGCAAGAACTACGAAGCGCAGGTCAAGAAGGGCAAGCTGTCGCAAGAGAAGCTCGACAGCCGCATGGGCCTGCTGAAGACCACGCTCGACTACAAGGAGATCGGCAGCGCCGACATCGTGATCGAAGCAGTGTTCGAGGAAATGGGCGTCAAGCAGAAAGTTTTCGAGAAGCTGGACGAGGTGATGAAGCCCGGCGCGATCCTGGCCAGCAACACCAGCACGCTCGACGTCGACATGATTGCGTCGTTCACCAAGCGCCCGCAAGACGTTGTCGGCCTGCACTTCTTCAGCCCCGCCAACGTGATGAAGCTGCTGGAGGTGGTGCGTGGCGCGAAGACCGCCAAGGACGTGCTGGCGACGGTGATGGCGCTGGCCAAGAAGATCAGGAAGACAGCGGTGGTCTCGGGGGTCTGCGACGGTTTCATCGGCAACCGCATGATCGAGCAGTACTCGCGTCAGGCCGGCTTCCTGCTGGAAGAGGGCGCAAGCCCCGAGCAGGTCGACAAGGCGATGGAGAAGTGGGGCATGGCGATGGGTCCGTTCCGCATGGGCGACCTGGCGGGCAACGACATCGGCTGGGCGATCAGGAAGCGGCGCTACCAGGAAAAGCCGAACATGCGCTACAGCAAGACCGCCGACTTGCTGTGCGAGATGGGCCGCTATGGGCAGAAGACCGGCAAGGGCTGGTACGACTACAACCCCGGCAAGCGCGACGCAATTCCGTCGGCCGGCGTGCTGGGAATGATCGAACAGCATCGCACCGACCTGGGAGTCACCGCACGCAAGATCAGCGACGAAGAGATCGTGCACCGGCTCGTGTATTCGCTGGTCAACGAAGGCGCCAAGTTGCTGGAAGAAGGCATTGCCGGCAAGGCCAGCGACATCGACATGGTCTACCTGACGGGCTATGGATTCCCGCTCTTTCGCGGCGGGCCGATGTGCTATGCCGATCAGCAGGGCCTCTTCAACGTGGTGCAGCGCATGAAGCGCTTCGCTGCCAACCCGCACGACGACGCCACGTTCTGGATGCCGGCACCGCTGCTCGCCAAGCTGGCCGCAGAAGGCAAGTCCTTCACGTCCTGAGTTTTTGTCCTTCAAACATCCTGGAAGGAAAACCAATGACCCAAGCTGTCATCGTCTCCACTGCCCGCACCCCGCTCGCCAAGAGCTGGAAGGGCGCTTTCAACATGACCCATGGCGCGACGCTCGGTGGGCATGCGGTCAAGGCCGCGGTCGAGCGCGCCGGCATCGAGCCCGGTGAGGTCGACGACGTCATCATCGGCTGCGCCAACCCCGAAGGCGCCACCGGTGCCAACATCGCGCGCCAGATCGTGCTGCGCGCCGGGCTGCCCATCACCACCAGCGGTGTCACCGTCAACCGCTTTTGTTCCAGCGGGCTGCAGACGATCGCGATGGCGGCCCAACGCATCGTCGCTGGTGAAGGCGACATCTTCGTCGGTGGTGGCGTCGAGAGCATCTCGTGTGTGCAGCAGGAGATGAACACCCACATGATGCGAGAGTCCTGGCTGCTGGAGCACAAGCCCGAGATCTACTGGAACATGCTGCAAACCGCCGAGCAGGTGGCCAAGCGCTACAAGATCGGCCGTGAACGCATGGACCAGTACGGCGCCCAGAGCCAGCAGCGTGCCACCGAAGCACTCGGCGCGGGGCTGTTCAAAGACGAGATCGCGCCGATCACCGTGACCGCTGGCATCGCCGATGCGGTGATGGGCATGCGCAGCAAGGAAGTGACGGTAAGCGCTGACGAAGGCATCCGCCCCGGCACCACGGTCGAGGGCATCAGCCACATCAGGCCGGCGATTCCGGGCGGGGTGATCTCGGCCGGCAATGCAAGCCAGTTCAGCGACGGCGCCGGTGCCTGCGTGCTGATGCACGAAGACCTGGCGCAGAAGAAGGGCCTGAAGCCGCTGGGCCGCTTTCTCGGCTTTGCCGTGGCGGGGTGTGAGCCTGACGAGATGGGCATCGGCCCGGTCTATGCGGTGCCGAAGGTGTTGAAACGGCTGGGTCTCACGGTCCAAGACATCGACCTGTGGGAGCTGAACGAAGCGTTCGCGGTGCAGGTGCTGTATTGCGCCGATACCCTCGGCATTCCGATGGACCGGCTGAATGTCAATGGCGGCGCAATCGCGGTCGGTCACCCCTATGGTGTCAGTGGCCAGCGGCTGACAGGCCACGCCCTGATCGAGGGCAAGCGCCGCGGCGCCAAGCGGGTCTGCGTGACGATGTGCATCGGCGGCGGCATGGGCGCTGCCGGCGTGTTCGAAGTCCTTTGAGCCGATCCCCGATCTCCGCCCCCGAGCCCCGGCTAC
>JBDSMV010000415.1:0-4180 GCA_039915715.1 Rubrivivax sp.
GCATCGCCAGCCTGCGCGCCTTCAGCCATCAGACGCCCGGCGTGCGCACGCTGACCGTGGTGGCCACCCAGAGTGATGGTCAAACCGTTACGGCCCACGGCAACTTCGAGATCATTCCGCTGCTGCCCGGCGCGCAAAAGGTGCGCAACATCATCATCCTGCTGGGCGACGGCATGGGCGCGTCGCACCGCACGGCAGCCCGCATCGTTAAGGCGGGCTATGCGCAGGGCAAGGTGCTGCAGCCGTTGGCGATGGACACCTTTCCGGTCACGGCGTTGGTCAAAACCGCGTCATTGAACTCGATCGTCACCGACTCGTCGCCGGGCATGACGGCCTATGTGCTGGGCAACAAGAACGACAACAACGAAGAGGGGGTGTTCCCCGACGACACCACCGACGCCTTCGACAACCCGCGCATCGAATACCTGAGCGAGTACCTGCACCGCACCCAGGGCAAGGCGTTGGGCATCGCCACCACCGCCGATGTCTTCGACTCGACCCCGGCGGGCAACGCGGTGCACACCAGCAACCGCGGCGCCGGCACCGGAATCGTCGACCAGTTTCTGGACGACCGCTCGCTGACCGGCCTGTCGGTGCTGATGGGCGGCGGGCGCAAGTGGTTCCTGCCGGCCACCGAAATCGGCTCGGCGCGCGGCGACCGCAGCGACTATGCGTTTGCCCCCGACCAACCGCACGTGGCCGAGATCGCCCGAGCCTGGGGTGCTGCACCGGGTGCGCTCGACAAGGACCGCGACCTGATTTCCGACTTCCAGCGCGCCGGCTTTGCCTACGCACCCGACAAGACCGCGCTGGACGCCACCGACCCGGCTCGCACCGACCGTCTGCTGGGCCTGTTCGCGTTTTCGAACATGAACGTGGCGCTGGACAAGATCGACGGCAGGCGCGGCAAGAAGAGTGGCATCGGCGGCGTCAGCGTGGTCGAGAACTACGGCTTCCCCGACCAGCCGATGCTCGACGAAATGGCGGCCAAGGCGCTGGCGGTGCTGGCGCGCAAGCCCAAGGGTTTCGTGCTGTTGATCGAAGGCGCGTCGATCGACAAGCAGGCCCATGCGATGGACAGCGACCGCTGGATGCTCGACATGCTGGAGTTCGACCGTGCCGTCAAGGTGGCGCAGGACTTCGCTGCGCGCGACGGCAACACGCTGGTGATCGTGACCGCCGACCATGAATGTTCGGGCGCGGCGGTGATCGGCGCGTCGAAGCTGACCGATGCGCAGCTGCAGGCCCAAGTGCTGAAGCCGGTCAAAGACAGCGCCGCAGGAGCGGCCAGCGGCGCAAGCGCGGTCGGTGCCACCGCAGTCGCCACCGGCGGCAAGGAGAACCTGCGCGACGCGGTCGTCGGCGTCTACGAAAGTGCCGGCTTCCCGCGCTATGTGATCGCGGCCGACGGCTACCCGGAGTCCACCGACATCGACCGCAAGCTGCTGATCGGCTATGGCGCCAATGCCGACCGCTACGAAGACTGGCGCACCAACCCGCTGCCGTTGCGCGATGGGCAGCAACCGCTCGTCAAACAGGAACCGTTGGCCAGCTTCCCGGCCAATGCGATGGCGCGCGACCGCGCCGGCAACTACCTGATCACCGGGCAGGTGCCCGGGGGCAGCGCGGCGCACACCGCCAGCGATGTGCCGCTGTCGGCCTTCGGTCCCGGCGCGTGGTCGTTCACTGGCGTCATCGACAACACCGATGTGTTTTTCAAGCTGGCGCAGGCGGCGGTGGGTGGCGTGGTGATGCCCCCGGGGTTGATGGCGGCGCCCGCGACGGCGCGGGCGAGGGCCCGGGCCGGCTCGAACGCGAGCGAGGCTTCTGCAGCCGCCTCGGGCACCGCCACGGCGCGTCCTTCAGGCGCTGCCTCGGCATCGCGCCCACCGAGTGCCACGCCGGCCTCGGCTCCGGCGCCGGCTGTGTCGGTCCCCGGCACCGTCGGCAAGCCGGTGCACCCGACCGATCCGTTGCCACCCAAGAAATAGGACGAACACAGGAGCTTGCGACGATGGCCAACCGCCTGACACAGATCGCCACCCGCACCGGCGACGACGGCAGCACCGGGCTGGGCGATGGCTCGCGCGTGCCCAAACACCACCTGCGGGTGGCTGCGATGGGTGATGTCGACGAGCTCAACAGCGGCCTTGGCGTGCTGCTGGCAGAGCCGCTGCCGGACGATGTGCGCGAGTTGCTGGTGGTGATCCAGCACGAGCTCTTCAACCTCGGCGGCGAGTTGTCGATTCCCGGCTACACGCTCCTGAAAGCCGATGCGGTGCGGCGGCTCGACGAAGCGCTGGCCACCCACAACGCAGCGCTGCCACGGCTCAAGGAGTTCATCTTGCCGGCCGGCACCCGCAGCGCGGCGCTGGCGCATGTGGGCCGCACCGTGGCGCGGCGTGCCGAACGCGCGGTGGTGGCGCTGGCCGCGGCAGAGGCCGTCAACGAGGCACCGCGGCAATACCTCAATCGCTTGAGCGACCTGCTGTTCGTTCTGGCGCGGGTGCTGAACCGCGCCAACCTCGACGGGCTGGGGGTGACGACGTGTACTGGCGCAGCGAGAAGCTGGCGCGGGACGACGCGGCTCAGTGATAGTCGTCCTCGATCTGATGGCGCAGCGCCAGCACGGTCACATGCGCAGCGTCATCGATCTCGTATAGCGCGACGTAGCCTGCGCCACGAAACGGGATCAAGAGTTCGCGCAGGAATGGGCTGTCTGCTGCCTTGCGGTAGACGAACGGCCGCTGGCGGAGACTGTGTTCGACGGCTTGTCGGATCGCGTCAATTGCCGACTGGGCGGCGTCAAAGTCTTCGCCGGTCTTTGCCCGTACCAGCAGGAATTCGAACAGACGCAACAGGTCGTCCCGCGCCGATTCCGAATACCGGACCTCGAACGCCGGGTTCAACCCAGCACTGACTTTTTGCGCGTGTCCAGACGCTGCTGCATTTCGGCATGGACGGATTCGGCAGCGTGATAGATCCCGGTGAGCCGAGCCTCTTCCAGCGAGCGCAGGCCGCGAGCCAGAAACGCAGCGCGAGCCCGGCGGCGTTGAATCGCTTCGCGCACCGAGGTTTCGATCAACCCGGTCAGGGTTTCGCCATCGCGAAGCACGCTCTCGGCGGCTTCACGCAGTGCGGGTTCGATGCGGAGCGAGGGCAATGTAGACGTCTTCATGAGTGCGTTGCATGTGCGACGCAGCATCCTACTCCACGATTCAACGCCCGCGCCGCGCCTTCACCGCCGCCGCCAGCCCGTCCATCAACGCCACCGACTCGTCCCACGCCAGGCAGGCATCGGTGATGCTCTTGCCGTATTCCAGCTGGGTCGGGTCGTCGACCCCCGGCGTGAACTTCTGCGCCCCGGCCTGCAGATGGCTTTCGACCATGACGCCGAAGACACAGCGGCTGCCACTGGCGATCTGGCCGCCGACGTCGTCCATCACCGCCACCTGGCGCTGGTGTTGCTTGGCCGCGTTGGCATGGCTGGCGTCGATCATCAGGCGGCACGGCAGCCCGGCGGCTTCAATTTCTGCACAGGCTTTCGCGACGCTGTCCGCGTCGTAGTTCGGCGCCTTGCCACCGCGCAGGATCACATGGCAGTCGCCATTGCCGCGGGTTTCGACGATCGCCACCTGGCCGTTCTTGTGCACCGACAGGAAGTGATGCGGTCGCGCCGCGGCCTGGATGGCGTCGATGGCGATCTTGATGTTGCCGTCGGTGCCGTTCTTGAAGCCCACCGGCGCGCTCAAGCCCGACGCCAGTTCGCGGTGCACCTGGCTCTCGGTCGTGCGGGCGCCGATGGCGCCCCAGGCGATCAGGTCGCCGATGTACTGCGGGCTGATCACATCCAGGAACTCGCTGCCGGCCGGCATGCCCAGCCGGTTGATGTCCACCAGCAACTGGCGTGCGATGCGCAGCCCTTCGTGGATGCGGAAGCTCTGGTCCAGGTACGGGTCGTTGATGAGCCCCTTCCAGCCGACGGTGGTGCGCGGCTTCTCGAAGTAGACGCGCATCACGATCTCGAGCTCGCCTGCATGGCGCAGGCGTTCGGCCTTCAGCTTTCTCGCATAGGCGACGGCGGCCACCGGATCGTGGATGGAGCATGGCCCCATGACGACGAGAAGTCGGTCGTCGTCGCCACGCATGATGCGGCGGATGGCTTCGCGTGTCGCCCCGA
>JBDSMV010000438.1:0-10426 GCA_039915715.1 Rubrivivax sp.
GGTACTCGGCCACGTCGGTCACGTCGAGCAGCTTGTCGGGATAGAGGTTGGCGTCGTCGTTGGTCGACAGGATGATGTCGGGGCCGGCGCCGGTGTTGGCGGCCACCGCGGCCTTGGGGCGCACGTCTTCCCAGCCTTCGTTGTCGACCCGCACCTCGACGCCGGTGGCGTCCGTGAACTTCTTGACATTGATCATGTAGGCGTCGATGTCGCCCTGCACGAAGCGGCTCCAGCGAAGCACGCGCAGCTTGGCACCGGCTTCGGGCTTGATGTTGAAGCCTTGCGCCGCGGCCTGCGGCGCCCACAGCGCGCCGGCGCCCAGCGTCGCGGCCGCGGCCACGCCAGCCGAGCCTTCGAGGAACTTGCGACGGTTGAATTCGGTCATGGTCTGTCTCCTGTTGTTGTACGGGGAACGGGGTCGGGGGTGAGTTCGCAGCGATGGGGCCGGGCCGGTCGGCTCAGGCTGCCAGCCGCATCCCGCTGGCGGCATCGAAGAGGTGAGCGCGCTGCAGGTCGGGTTGCAGGTGGATCGTGCTGCCGGGCTCGAAGCGATGGCGTTCGCGGAACACGGCGGCCAGGTCGGCACCGGAATGGCGGCACAGCACCAGCGTTTCAGCGCCGGTGGGCTCGACCACCACCACTTTGGCGGTGATGCCGCTGGCGGAGCCGCTGGCGTGACCGCTGTCAATCAACGTGAGGTGCTCGGGCCGCGTTCCGACGACCACCGGCTGGCCGTCGCTGCCGCCCCCATGAGCAGGTGCGGGCAGGTGCGTGCCATCGGCGAACTCGACCCGAGCCGCTCCGGCTTGGTGGCGCAACGTGCCGGGCAGGAAGTTCATCGCCGGCGAGCCGATGAAGCCCGCCACGAACAGGTTGGCCGGTCGGTCATACAGGTCCAGCGGGCTGCCGGTTTGTTCGATGCGGCCATCCTTCATGACGACGATCTTGTCGCCCATCGTCATGGCCTCGATCTGGTCGTGGGTGACATAAACCGATGTGGTGCCCAGCCGCTGGTGCAGTTCCTTGATCTCGCTGCGCATCGCCACCCGCAGCTTGGCGTCCAGGTTCGACAACGGTTCGTCGAACAGGAACACCTGCGGGTCGCGCACGATGGCCCGTCCCATCGCCACGCGCTGGCGCTGGCCGCCCGACAACTGCCGCGGAAAGCGTTCCAGCAGCGGGGTCAGCGCCAGGATCTCGGCCGCGCGGCCTACCTTCTGGTCGATGGTGGTCTGGTCCTGCCGCGCCAGCATCAACGAGAACGCCATGTTCTTGCGCACCGTCATGTGCGGATAGAGCGCGTAGTTCTGAAACACCATCGCGATGTCGCGTTCTTTGGGAGGCAGGTCGTTGACCCGCTTGTCGCCGATGCGGATCTCGCCGCCGCTGATCTGCTCGAGTCCCGCGATCATCCGCAGCAGCGTGCTCTTGCCGCAGCCTGAAGGCCCCACCAGTACCGTGAACGAGCCGTCTTCGATGGTTATATCCACGCCATGCAGGATCTCGACCGCGCCGAAACGCTTCCTGACCTGGTCGATGCTCACACTGGCCATGCGGGTCCTTCGTTCTGGTGCTGCAGCCCTCCCGGGAGGGGTCGGGTGCCGCGTTGGACGATAGCCTCGACCCGCATCGCGCAACATCGGAGTTTCCCGTTGTCGGCAGCGAGGTCTCGCTGGTAGTCTGCGGGGGCGGCGACCGTGCCAGGTCCGGGTTCACTGTAGCGTCAGCCCGGCACGTTCGACAGCGTGCTTTCAAACTGACAGGAGTTTGATGAAGATCCTCATCACTGGCGGCGCCGGTTTCGTCGGCGCCCGCTTGGCCCGCGCACTGCTCGCTCGCGGCACGCTCGCCGGCCAGCCCATCGACACCCTGGTGCTGGCCGACCAGTTCGATCCGCCAGCCGACCTGCGCGATGCGCCGCGCGTCGAATGCCGCACGGGCTCGCTGCTGTCGCTGTGCGACGCGATGCGCACCGAAGCCATCGACGGAGTCTTTCATCTGGCCTCTGCGGTTTCCGGGGAATGCGAAGCCGATTTCGAGCTCGGGCTGCGTTCGAATCTGGACAGCACGCGGGCGTTGCTCGACGCGTTGCGGGCTTGCACCGAACGCGGTGCCGCGCCGGCAAGGTTCGTGTTCGCGAGTTCGGTGGCGGTGTTCGGCCCCGACCCCGCCGTGCCGCTCCCGCAGCTGGTCGCCGACGACACCCTTCCCGCGCCGCAGACGTCGTACGGCACCCACAAGCTGATCTGCGAACACCTGGTGGCCGACTACACCCGCAAGGGCTACATCGACGGCCGCGCCGCGCGCCTGATGACGGTCACGGTGCGGCCGGGCAAACCGAACGGCGCGGCCAGTTCGTTCTTCAGCGGCATCATTCGCGAGCCGCTGGCCGGCGAAACCGCGGTCCTGCCGGTTTCCGCCGATGTGTCGCACCCGGTGTCGTCGCCGAAACGAACCGTCGAGGGTCTGATCGCCGTCTACGAGGCCAGCCGCGACGCCTTCGTCGGCCGTACCGCATTGAACCTGCCGGCGTTGAACGTGACGGTGCAGCAGATGCTGGATGCGCTGGAAGCGGTTGCCGGCGCAAAGGTGCGGGCACTGGTGCAGCCGCAGCGCGATGAGCGCATCGCCGGCATCGTTGCCAACTGGCCCAAGGGCGCCACGGCCAAGCGGGCGGCCGGCCTGGGGCTGCAACCCGAAGCGAATTTCGAAGACATCATCCGGCAATACATCGACGACAGCCAGGGCAACCCCGCTGCATTGAAAGGCTTGCAGACATGAACCAGATCGATTTGAAGGGCCGTGTCGCAGTCGTCACCGGGGGCGCGCAAGGCATCGGCTTCGCCACCGCGCAGCGTTTGCTGCAGTCGGGCGCCGAGGTGGTGATCTGGGATATCGACGACAACAAGCTCGACGCCGCCTGCAAGCAACTCGGCGCCTTCGGCACGGTGCGCGGCGCCAGCGTCGAACTCACCGATGACGCCGCGGTCGGCAAGGCAGCCGCTGCAGAGGCGCGCATCGACATCCTCGTCAACAACGCCGGCATCACGGGTGGCAACGCGACCACCTGGGACCTGGACCCTGCAGTGTGGCGGCGA
Source organism: Rubrivivax sp. (assembly GCA_039915715.1). GTDB lineage: Bacteria > Pseudomonadota > Gammaproteobacteria > Burkholderiales > Burkholderiaceae_C > Rubrivivax. Next base: position 3,099 of record JBDSMV010000438.1, read on the forward strand.
GTAATCGAGGTCAACCTGATCGCGCCGTACCTGACCTGCCGCCACGTGGCGCCGAAGATGACCGCAGCCGGCTATGGCCGCATCGTCAACATCGCCTCGGTCGCGGGCAAGGAAGGCAACCCCAACGCGTCGCACTACAGCGCCAGCAAGGCGGGTTTGATCGCGCTCACCAAGTCGTTGGCCAAGGAGGTGGCGACCAAGGGCGTGCTGGTGAACGCGATTGCGCCAGCTGTGGCGCGGACAGCGATGTTCGAGCAGATGACGAAGGCGCACATCGACTACATGCTCGGCAAGATCCCGATGGGGCGCTTTGTCGAAGTCGAAGAGGTGGCTGCGATGGTGGCCTGGCTGGCGAGCGAAGAGTGTTCGTTCTCGACCGGTGCGGTGTTTGATCTGACGGGTGGGCGCGCAACCTATTGAGGGTCGGATGGACGCCATCCATCTTCAGCGCTTGTCGTGGCCAGCCCAATGATCATCGCCGTGGGCGGCGTGTCCGTCTTGCCAAGGCACCGCCTGTCCTGCCACTGCGGCGCGGTGGTGCTTGAACTCCACCTTCCGAATGGCATCGTCGATGCGCGCCGCTGCGACTGCTCGATCTGCCGCCGCAAGGGCGCCATCGTCGCTTCGGTGTCGCTGTCGGACTTGACGATCGTGCGGGGCCACGATGCGCTGAAGCTGTACCAGTTCAACACGCATGTGGCGCAGCACTGGTTCTGTTCACACTGCGGCATCTACACCCACCACCGGCGGCGCTCGTCGCCGGACCAGTATGGCTACAACGTCGGCTGCCTGGAAGGGATCAACCCCTTCGACCTGGAGCCCGTGCCGTTGAATGACGGTGTGAACCACCCGGCAGATCTGAAGGCCGAAAGCCCCTGAAGCGACGCGTTTCGAGCAATCAGATCAGCCCGATCACCCGATCCGCCCCAGCAGCAAATACTCCATCAACGCTTTTTGCGCATGCAGCCGGTTCTCGGCTTCGTGCCACACCACCGACTGCGGACCGTCGATGACGTCGGCGGTGACTTCTTCGCCGCGGTGCGCCGGCAGGCAGTGCATGAAGAGTGCGTCGGGCTGCGCCACGGCCATCATGTCGTCGTCCACGCACCAGTCGACGAAGGCCTTGCGGCGTTCTTCGTTTTCGGCTTCGTAGCCCATGCTGGTCCAGACATCGGTGGTCACCAGGTGGGCGCCTTCGCAGGCCTGCATCGGGTGGTCGAAGACGCGGTAGCAGCCGCTGTCGCGGATGCCGGCAGTCGCCGGGTCGACCTCGTAGCCGCTGGGGGTGCTCACATGAACCTTGAAACCCAGAATCTCGGCCGCCTGAAGCCAGGTGTTGGCCATGTTGTTGCCATCGCCGACCCAGGCCACGACCTTGCCCTGGATGCTGCCGCGCTGCTCGATGTAGGTGTAGATGTCGGCCAGGATCTGGCAGGGATGAAACTCGTTCGTGAGGCCGTTGATGACCGGCACGCGTGAGTGGGCCGCGAACGCGTCGAGCTTGGCTTGCTCATAGGTGCGGATCATCACGATGTCGCACATTCGGCTGATGACGCGCGCGGTGTCTTCGACCGGTTCGGCGCGGCCCAGATGACTGTCCCCTGTCGTCAGGTGCACCACCGAGCCGCCCATCTGGTACATGCCGGCTTCGAAGCTGACCCGGGTGCGCGTGCTGGCCTTCTCGAAGATCATCGCCAGCGTGCGGTCGACCAGCGGCTGGTAACGCTCGTAGTTCTTGAAGCGCGTCTTGATGGTGCGCATGCGCTCGAAGAGGTAGGCGTATTCCTCGGCCCGAAAGTCCTTGAACTGCAGGTAGTGGCGCATCAGCGAGTGCCCTGGTTTCATGCTTGAACTATTCGCTCAGAAAGGCCTTGATCAACGGGCAAAGGATCGCAACGATCTGCCGTGCCTCATCGGCGGTCAGGATCAGCGGCGGCACCAGCCGGATCACGCTGTCGGCCGTGACACTGATCAAGAGGCCGGCTTCGACCGCACGCCCCACCAGCACGCCGCAGGGGCGGTCGAGCTGGACACCGATCATCAGCCCGGCACCGCGGATCGACTGCACCCCGCTGACGTCTTGCAGCTCCTGCACCAGCCCGTCATGCAGCACCGCGCCGACCTCGGCGGCGTTCTGCAGCAAAGCGTCGGCTTCCATGATCGAAAGCGTCTCGACCCCGGCGCGCATCGCCAGCGGGTTGCCGCCGAAGGTGGTGCCGTGGTTGCCCGGCCCCAGCACATGCAGCGCGCGCGGGCCTACCACCACCGCGCCGATCGGAACGCCCGAGCCCAGCCCCTTGGCCAAGGGCATCACATCGGGCTGGATGCCGGCCCACTGGTAGGCGAACCACTTGCCGGTGCGGCCGATGCCGCACTGCACCTCATCCAGCATCAAGAGCCAGTCCTGGGCGTCGCAGAGCTTGCGCAGCGCCTGCAGGTATTCGTTGCGCGCGGGGTTGATGCCGCCTTCGCCCTGGATCGTTTCCAGGAACACCGCCACCACGTTCGGGTTGTCGCGCGCCACGGCTTCGACCGCGGCGATGTCGTTCAACGGGATGCGCACGAAACCTTCGACCAGCGGGCCGAAACCGGCCTGGATCTTCGGGTTGCCGGTGGCCGACAGCGTGGCGATCGAACGGCCGTGGAAGGCGCGGTCGTAGACGATCACAGCGGGCTTGTCGATGCCCTTGTCGTGGCCGAACTTGCGCGCGATCTTCAGCGCCGCCTCATTCGCTTCCAGACCCGAGTTGCAGAAGAACGCGCCCTGCAGGCCGGAGATGTCGCACAGTTTCGCGGCCAGCCGTTCCTGCAGCGGGATCTGGTAGTAGTTCGAAGTGTGGATCAGCTTGCCGACCTGGTCCTGCAGTGCAGGCACCAGCTTCGGGTGCGCATGGCCGAGCGTGTTGACCGCGATGCCGCCCAGGCCGTCCAGGTAACGTTTGCCATCGGTGTCCCAGAGCCAGCATCCCTTGCCATGCGACATCGCGATCGGCAAGCGGCCGTAGGTGTTCAACACATGCGGCATCGCCGACGGAGCGGTGGGGGACGGTGCTGGGGTGGACATCGATGTCGAAGCCAACACAGCGGTTTCGGGTGCATTCATCTCAAATTCCTGGTGTGGCTGCCGAACAGGGGCGTCAATTCTAGGGTCGGGTTTCGAGTGTTCGCGCACCGAGCCGGCCTGTCATGCTGCAACGCAGCACCGGCAAGGCACAATCGTCCGCTGAGCGTGGCCGCAGGCCGCGCGAGCCAGCAGCCAGTCCGGTGCCGGCCCCGACACGCCACGCATGCCATCAACCCCGCCTCGCCAGTTCGTGATTCGCGGCATTACCAGCGGTGGCCGCAGCTTCAGACCCAGCGACTGGTCAGAGCGCCTGGCCGGCGCGATGTCCAGCTTCAGGCCAGGCGGCACTCATGGCGGCATCGGCGCCTACATCGGCTATTCGCCGTTTTGCGTGCCGCGCTTCATCGACGGGGTCAAGTGCGTGTTGGTCAGCGAAGCGCTCAAGGGCATCGAGCCGATGGCCTGGGACTTCGTGATGAACTTTGCCCGCGACAACGAACTGCCGGTGGAAGAGGTCATGCCGGGCGCGCCACCACCAACAACCGCGCGCCCATGAAAAAGGGCTCGCAGTGCGAGCCCCTCAAAGCCGAGCGCCGCTCGATCAGGCAGCTTGTGCTTGCGACAGCGCCTTGACCTTGGCATTCAGGCGGCTCTTGAGCCGCGCCGCCTTGTTCTTGTGAAAGATGCCTTTGTCGGCCACCGAATCAATCACGCTCTGCGCATGCTTGAAGTTGTCGGCCGCCTTGTCCTTGTCGCCAGCCACCACCGACTTGTTGACGTTCTTGATCACGGTGCGGAACTTCGAGCGCAGCGACGTGTTAGCGGCATTGAGCACCACACCCTGGCGTGCGCGTTTCAGTCCGGACGCGAGGCGCACGGTTTTCTTCTTGGCTTTGGACGAGGTGGCCATTCTTATCGGATGTGGTTAGGCAAAGAGCATCGAGTATAGCACGCGGCCGTGCCGTTACGGGCCGACCGAGCATACCGCCCTCTATACTCCGCCGCCCCCCGAACCCCCGCGTGAATCTACTCAAGGCCGCCTCTACCGTCTCGTTGCTGACCCTGCTGTCGCGGGTATCGGGGCTGGCACGGGAACAACTGATCGCAGCCAGTTTCGGTGCCAGTGGTGCCACCGACGCTTTCAACGTCGCGTTCCGGATTCCCAACCTGTTCCGGCGCCTGTTCGCCGAAGGCGCGTTCTCGCAGGCTTTCGTGCCGCTGCTCGCTGCCTCGCGAGCGCGCGATGGCGACGCGGCCACGCACCAGTTGCTCGATGCGGTGGCCACCGTGCTGGCCTGGGTGCTGCTGGCGGTGTGCATCACCGGCGTGCTGGCGGCGCCGGCACTGGTGTGGGCGATGGGGTCGGGGCTCGAACGCCTGGACACCGCAGTCGTGATGACGCGCTGGATGTTCCCCTACATCGGCTTCATGTCGTTGGTGGCGTTGTCGGCCGGCATCCTGAACACCTGGCGGCGCTTCGCGGTTCCTGCGATTACGCCGGTGCTCCTAAATCTGTGCGTGATTGCGGCGGCAATCTGGCTCGCGCCGCGTCTGGCCGATGCCGGTGTCGAGCCGATCTACGCGCTGGCTCTAGGCGTGATGGCCGGCGGCCTGCTGCAGGCGGCGGTGCAGGTGCCTGCGCTGGCCGCAGCGGGTTGCCTGCCGCGCATCGGCCTGCTGCCGGGGCGCTTGCGTGCCGCCTGGCATCACCCCGGCGTCCGGCATGTGTTGCGGATGATGGCACCCGCGGTACTGGGGGTGTCGGTGGCGCAGATTTCACTGCTCATCAACACCCAGATCGCGTCGCATGTGGCGGTGGGCGCGGTGTCGTGGCTGACCTATGCCGATCGCCTGATGGAATTTCCGACCGGGTTGCTGGGCGTGGCGCTGGGTGTGGTGCTGCTGCCGCAGTTGTCGGCGGCGCAGGGGCGGCAGGACATGCGCGCCTACTCGGCGATGCTCGATTGGGGCTTGCGCCTGGTGCTGATGTTGACGCTGCCTTGCGCCTTGGCTTTGTTGATCTTTCCGCAGGCGCTGGTTGCGACGCTGTTCCACTACGGCCGTTTCACGGTCGACGACGTGGCGATGACCGAAGCCGCACTGCGGGGCTATGGTGTGGGATTGATCGGGATCGTTGCCATCAAGGTGCTGGCACCTGCTTTTTACGCGCGGCAGGACATCCGCACGCCGGTGCGCATCGCCATTGGCGTGCTCGTGGCCACGCAGTTGATGAACCTGGCACTGGTGCCGTGGCTGGGCCATGCCGGCCTGGCGCTGTCGATCGGCTTGGCGGCGCTGATCAATGCCGGATTGCTGCTGAGCGGGTTGCTGCGCAGCGGCGTGTTCAGACCCGAGCCGGGTTGGACGGTCTTCGCAGCCCGCGTGCTGGCTGCCAACCTGGCGCTGGGAGCCGCATTGATCTGGGCCGCGCGCCGCATCGACTGGCTGGGCCTGCAGGCTGACGCAGCGCTGCGGGCGCTGACGATGGCCGCCGTGCTGACCGGCGTGGCGCTGCTGTACTTCGCGGTGCTGGCGTTGTGCGGGCTGCGGCCGAGCCATTTGCTGCGGCGGGGCTGACCTACACTGATGGCGATGGCTGGCCGACTGCAATTCGAAGCGACGACGGCGCTCGATTTTTTCGCAGCGTTGGTGGCCGACGACGCCGATTTTCCGGTGTTGGAAGCCGCCGTGGCGGTGGCGCAGGACGAGTACCCGGAGCTCGATGTGCAGGGCACGCTGGCCCGCATTGACGAGCTGGGCGAACAGCTTCGCGTGCGGATGCCGCCCGACTCGGCACCTCTGCAACGGCTGCGATTGCTGCACCCGTATTTCTTTCAGGAATTGGGCTTCGGCGGCAACGTCAACAACTACTACGACCCCGCCAACAGCCTGGTCCCCGAGGTGCTGCGCACGCGTCGCGGTATTCCCATCACGCTGGCGTTGATCTACATCGAGATCGCCGCCAGCATCGGGCTCAAGGCCGAGGGCATCTCGTTTCCCGGCCACTTCCTGGTGAAGGTTCAGCTGAGCCGTGGTGAGATCGTCATCGACCCTTTCGACGGCCGTTCGCTGGGCCGCGACGAACTCGAAGAGCGGCTGCAGCCGTACCGCCCCGGTGGTGCTTCAGCGGGAGACGGCGCGCTGCTGGAGCAGGTTTTGCAGGCTGCCCGACCGCGCCAGGTCATCGCCCGCATGCTGGCCAACCTGCGGGAGCTCTACCGAAGTGCCGGTGACCGGGCCCGCCTGATTGCCGTGCAGCAGCGGCTCGTGCTGCTGATGCCGCAGGTGCCGGCCGAACGGCGCGAGCTGGCCCTGGCACTGGCCCATGACGGCCGCCATGCGGCGGCCTGCGACGCGCTGTCGCGCTACCTGCAGGACTGCCCGGACGCGGGCGACGCTGCGGCGTTGCGCCAGCAACTGCGTGCATGGCAGCGCCCGCAGTGACGCGCGCTGCGCAGTTGCAGTTGCCGTTGCCGATCGGCCCGCGGCCTGCGCGCGAGTTTCGCAACTTCGTCACCGGCGCCAATGCGGCTGTGCTGGCGCAGGTGCGGTCGCTGTCCTTGCCTTCGCGGCCCCCTGCAGCCCCGCTGTATCTCTGGGGACCGCCCGGCAGCGGCAAGTCGCATCTGCTGCAAGCCCTGGCATCGCAAGTGCGAGAAGGGGGCGCGCAGGTGGCATGGTTCGATGCTGCGGGCGCACGGCCGGCTGCCTTGCTCAGCGAGACCGCGTTGCTGGTGCTGGACGGGTGTGACGGTTTCGACGCCGAAGCCCAGCAGCAGGCGTTCAGACACTTCGTCGAAGCCACCACCCTCGGCGTGCAGGTGGTGGCCGGTGGCCGGCTGCCGCCGGTGGACCTGCCGCTGCGCGACGATTTGCGCACGCGGCTGGGTTGGGGTCTGGTGTTTGCGCTGGAGCCGCTTTCAGAGGCCGACACGAGGCACGCGCTGCTGCAAGAAATGGCAGGGCGCGGCATCGAGATGGCCGATGGCGTGCTCAGACACCTGCTGACGCACTTTCCACGCGATCTGACGCATCTGATGGACCTGCTCGATCGGCTCGACGACCATGCGCTGGCGAGTCAGCGCCGCCTGACGGTGCCGCTGGTGCGTGAGCTGATGCAAATCGACGCCGACCCCGCAGCCCGATCCGCATGAAGCTCACGCTCTTCGATCTCGATGGCACGTTGATCCCGCAGGACTCCGACCACCTGTTCGGCGAGCACGTGATCGCCCTCGGATGGGCCGATGCGCATGCCTTCAAGCGC
>JBDSMV010000456.1:0-7345 GCA_039915715.1 Rubrivivax sp.
CTGGCGCCGCTGCACGAGGCACTGTCGAAGAACGCCTGGCCCAACCGCGATTTGCTGCTGGTGCCGCTGGGATCGGGCACCGCGATGGCCGCGCAGGGCGCGCGACTCGGGCGCGGCAGCTCGGTGGCCGTGCACGTGACCCCACATGCCGAGCGTCCGAAAGAAGTCTGGACCTTCATCAGCGGCGCCTGGAACCGCCTGCATGGCCGACCGGGCGGCGAACGGGCATTGCACACCGACCTCTCGCTGGCACTGCCGAAGGCCGCGTTGCCGGCCAGCGAAGCCGCCACCGAACCGATGCCGCTGCAGCCGATGGGCGGCGCTGCCGCACGACACGATGTTCCCCCAGGCCGGTCGGCACCGCTGCCGATGCCGGTTCCGGGCGCCACCCGGTGGCAGTCCTATGTCGACCGCTGCATGGTCATCAAGGGCAGCACCGCGTGCTGTGTGTTCGATCTGCATTCGATGAAGCCACTGGCCCATACCGGCCACGGCCCCGCACCCGAACGCCTGGCGCAGCAAGGCTCGATCCTGCTGACGCAGGCCGCCGACGCGGCACGCGCACTGGGCCTTGGATCGAGCCGCCCCGAAGCCAGCTTCGGCATCGGCGGCCACCACCTGCTGCTGATGCCGGTGTCATGCCATCCCGGCGTGGCCGTGTTCCTCGTCATTCAGGCCAGCACCGGTAACCCGTCACTGGCCCGCATGCAGTTACAGCGCCTGGAAGCGCCGCGGTAGGCGATGCTGAGCAACCAAATTCGCCGGCAATACCGCCGAAACGGACAACCTCCGGCCCTCCGCGACTTGACCGAGCTGCACGGCGCGGAACCGGCTTTGCCGGGCCGCTGCCGGAGCGCCCCCTCGGGGGGCAGCGACCGTTAGGGAGCGTGGGGGCTCAATGTGCCAGCTTCGATATGGAGCTGCCGGTCGCAGCGTGCAGCGATGCTGCGGTCGTGCGTCACCAGCACCAGGGTCGTGCCGGCTTCCTGATTGAGGTCGAACATCAGTTTGATGACCCTCTCTCCGGTGGCGAAGTCCAGGCTGCCGGTGGGTTCGTCGGCCATCAGCACGGCCGGGTTCACGACGAAGGCGCGGGCCAGCGCCACGCGCTGCTGCTCGCCCCCCGAAAGCACCCTCGGGTAGTGCGACAGGCGCTCGGCGAGCCCCACCCGGCCCAGGATCTCGCCCGCGGTGCGGCGGGCGTCGTTGCGGCCCATCAGCTCCAGCGGCAGCATCACGTTCTCGAGCGCCGTCAGGTTGGCCAGCAGCTGGAAACTCTGGAACACGAAACCCATCTGGCGCGCCCGCAACCCGGCTCGCGCGTCTTCATCGAGCTTGAAGATGTCGGTGCCGGCCACGCACACGGTGCCGGTGGTGGGGGTATCGAGCCCCGCCAGGATCGACAGCAACGTGCTCTTGCCCGAGCCCGAAGCGCCGACGATGGCCACCGTTTCCCCGCGCTGCAGCTGGAACTCGATATCTTGGAGAATGGTCAGCACCCCCGAAGCGTCGGTGACCTGCTTGCCGACCCGTTGCACATCGATGATTGGCTCTGACATCCACTCCGCCTTGACTGCATTGACTGTTCGACAAACGGCACCCGGTGCTGCCGAGAAACCGACGCGCCGCACCGTGCTGCTGCACTGTATCGCGCTGGCCTTGACCGCATCTGCCGGACCCCGTGTATCCGCGGCAACGGTGGCCGCAAAGACCGCCGCGACACCGACCGTGCTGGTCGTGGGCGACAGTCTCTCGGCCGAGTACGGTCTGAGCCGAGGCACTGGCTGGGTGCCCTTGCTTCAGCAGCGGTTGCAACAGCAGCAGGTGCCGGCGCAGGTGGTCAACGCCAGCATCAGCGGCGACACCACCAGCGGCGGACGCGCGCGGCTCGGATCGCTGTTGAAGCAGCACGAGCCCGGCGTGGTGATCATCGAGCTGGGCGGCAACGACGGGCTGCGGGGCCTGCCGCTGAAGAACACAGAGGACAACCTGCGCGCGATGGTGCGGGCCTCGCACGCCATCGGCGCCCGTGTGGTGCTGGTCGGGATGCAACTGCCGCCCAACTTCGGCCGCGACTACGGACGCCGCTTCGAGTCGATCTTCGGCAACGTGGCGCGAAGCGAGAAGGCGGCGTTGGTGCCCTTCCTGCTGACCGGTGTGGCCGATGTGCCGAACGCTGAGTCGATGTTCCAGGCCGACCGCATCCACCCGCGCGCCGAAGCCCAACCGCTGATGCTGGACAACGTCTGGCCGGTGCTCAAGCCATTGCTGTTGCAATTGCAGCGCTGAAGAGCGCGTGGCCCGCAAGTCAAGTTCTGCGTGAGGCACCACACGGACTTGAGCGCTGGTTCTGCGCCGGGCGCCGCTCGCGGCTCAGCGCAGGTTTTCCCGCTCACGCATCGTCGGGTTGCGCTCGGGGCGCTGCGTGCGTTCGAGCGGTCGGTTGGTGACGGGGTCGCTGCCTGCCCCCTTCCTGGGGCCGTCCCCCACCGGGTCGGCCTGCGGCTGACGCGGGGCCTGACGGGGTGAGCGATCGGCTCGGTCGGGTCGCTGCGGGCCGATCATGGCCGGCGCCGACGGCACTGCCGGCATCACCTGCGCTTCGGGCACAGCGGGCATGGCCTGCGGCAGGTTCGGTGTTGCACCCGACACCACGGCGGGCGGTGACATCACCGGCGCTGTTTCCGGCGACCGGCCGGGGCGGCCGGGGCGCGTGTCGCCAGGCGGGCGGCGGGTCTCTTCCGGCGGCCGGCGCGCATCGCCTGGGCCCTGCCGGCCGCGCTGCAAGGCATCGCGCGGAACCGGGGTGACGGCAGCGGGCAGACCCTGGTTGTCGTAGGCGGTCGGACCCGTCGGCACCTGACGCGACGGCCCGTGCCGCGGATCGTGCGGACGGTCCGGCCCTTCTCGCGGCCCTTCTCGCGGCCCTTCTCCCGGCCGTGTTCCTGACCCTCTTCCCGGCCCATCTCCCGGCCCGCGTCCGGGCCAGGGCGCATTGACCCGGTCCCGATAATGCGGCCCGTGGCGATACGAGGGCACATACACCTCGCGTGGCGCCAGAGGCGCCCAGCCGACCGTCGGTCCACCGATGCGCACCGAAATCCCCACCCGCGGTCCACCGCCCCAGAGCACCAGTGCGGGTGCATAGACCGGGCGCACCACATAGGCGCCCGGTACCCAGGCCCAGCGGCTGCGCCAATTGATCCAGCGCCCGTAGTGGAACGGCGCAAAGCCCCAGGGCGCGGTGTCGACCCAGGTCCAACCCCAGGGCGCGACCCAGGCCCATTGGCCATAGCGGTAAGGCGCCCAGTCGGCGCCCACCGACAGCGGCTCCCAGACGGTGCCGTAGTCGGGGTGTTCGACCCAGCGGCCATGGCGGTCCAGGTCTTCGGCGCCGGTCATCTCTGGCGAGACATGGCGGCTGTAGACGCTGCGGTTGTCGCGCAGATCTTCGGACTGCGCCCAGCTTGCAAAAGCATCAGCGGGCGGCGAGACGAAGCTGCGCTGCAATCCGCGCCCGCCGCGGGTGAGCTCGACCGTCTGACCGGTGGTGACGACGAAGCCATCGGCATCGTCGACCCGCAAATCCCCCCGCCAGGTGCCGGCCAGCGTGACATCGTCGTTGCGGCCGATGCGGTAATGGCCGGCGCGTTGCGGCAGTAGCCGCACTTCAGCGGTCACGACCTCGATCTCGTCCGCAACCTCGCGCGTGCGCACCCGCAACGCCAGGTCGCCGCTGTGCAGTTGAAACACCATCCGCGCATCGTCCAGCTGCAGCACTTCGAGCTCGGTGCCGGCGCCGATGCGCAACGCGGTGGAGCCGACCCGCAACTCGGCGCGGCCATCAGCGCCAGTGGAGATGCGGTCGCCACCGGTCAGCGGGTAGTTGCGCTCGGCTGCCTCCCACCGGCCGCTCTGGTGGTCCCACCAGGAAACACTGCCCTGCAACTCGGCCAACCTGCCGACCCGGCCAGGGGGGTCGTCCTGGGCTCGGGCCGGGCTCGTGCCGAGACCCGCCAGAAGTGCGAATGCGAGCGCGAACGCAGCGAACGGAAGCCGTACGCCCGGCAGTGGGAGCCCGATGAACGCCAGCAGGCCAGAGCGGTGGGGTCGATGGTTCATCGTCTTACAACGCCACGCCGGCGTCAGCGGCGGACGCTGCGGATGTAAAGGCCTGTGAACATTCCAGCGCGGGTGGTCTGCCAGTCAATCGTCATCGGCCGGATCCAGGTCCGGAAACAGCACGCTGGTGTAGCCGAATTGCGTCAGGTCGGTCATGCGGGTCGGGTACAGCCGGCCGATCAGGTGGTCGCATTCGTGTTGCACCACGCGGGCGTGGAATCCGTCGGCTTCGCGCTCCAGCAGTTGGCCCTGCGGGTCGAGCCCGCTGTAGCGGATGCGCGCCAGGCGCGGCACCTGCCCGCGCAGTCCGGGCACCGACAGGCAGCCCTCCCAACCGAGTTCCAGCGCGTCGTCCAGCGGCGTCACCACCGGGTTGATCAGCACCGTGCGCGGCACCGGTGGCTCATCCGGATAACGCTGAATCTTGCCGAATCCGAAGATCACCAGTTGCAGATCGACCCCGATTTGCGGGGCCGCCAGACCCGCGCCCTGCGCGGCTTCCATGGTTTCGAACATGTCCTCGATCAGCGCGTGCAGTTCGGGCGTGTCGAACGACTCCACGGGTTGGGCGACGCGCAGCAGGCGTGCGTCGCCCATCTTCAGGATCTCTCTCACCGTCATCGGTCTGGCTCCTTGGTTGCCGGCGCCATGCCGGGTGTTGCATCGGATGAATTGTCGGCCGCCAGCGCAGTTTGCAGCAGGCGCAGCAACCCTTCTTCGGCCAGGACCGACAGCCCGAGTTCCTGCGCTTTGGCGAGCTTGCTGCCGGCGTCCGCTCCCGCCACCACATGGCTGGTTTTCTTCGAAACCGAGCCGGAGACCTTGCCGCCTGCGGCTTCGATTCGGGCCTTGGCTTCGTCGCGCGTGAGCGTGGGCAAGGTGCCGGTCAGCACCAGCGTCAGGCCGGCCAGCGGCTGCGGGGTGCTGTCAGCCCTGCTGCCTTCGGATTCAGGCCACTGCACGCCGGCTGCTCGCAGCGCAGTCACCACCTCCACGTTGTGCGGCTGGTCGAAAAAGCTGCGGATGGCCAGCGCCACGATCGGGCCCACATCGGGTACTGCCAGCAAAGATGCCAACGGCGCCGCCATCAATGCGTCCAGCGAGCCGAAGTGCCGTGCCAGATCGCGCGCGGTCGATTCACCTACCTGACGGATGCCGAGCGCATACAAAAAACGCTGCAGCGTGGTGGTCTTGCTGGCGTCGATTGCGGCGACCACATTGGCCGCGCTCTTTGCGGCCATGCGCGGCAGCGCCGCCAGGGCGTCGATGTCCAGCGCGTACAAATCGGCCAGCCCCTCGAGTTGCCCGCCATCGACCAGCTGGTCGACCAGCTTGTCGCCCAAGCCCTCGATGTCCATCGCCCGCCGGCCGGCGAAATGCAGCAGCGCCTGCTTGCGTTGTGCGGCGCAGAACAAGCCGCCGGTGCAGCGGTGGTCGACCCCGCCGGGCTCGCGCAGCACCTGGCTGCCGCACACCGGACAGTGCGCGGGCATGCGGAAGTTGGGCACATAGCCTTCGCGAGAACCGGGCACGCGGCCGACCACTTCGGGGATCACATCGCCGGCGCGGCGCACCACCACGGTGTCGCCCACACGCACCTGCTTGCGCCGCAACTCGAACAGGTTGTGCAGCGTGGCATTGCTGACCGTGGTGCCGCCGACAAACACCGGCGCGAGCCGCGCCACCGGGGTCAGCTTGCCGGTGCGGCCGACCTGCACATCGATGCCCAGCAGCGCGGTCGACTGCTCCTGCGCCGGATACTTGTGGGCCAGCGCCCAGCGCGGTTCGCGACTGCGAAATCCCAACTGCGCCTGCAGCCGGCGGTCGTCGACCTTGTAGACCACGCCGTCGATGTCGAACCCCAGCTCGTCGCGCAAGCGGCCGATGCAGTCGTGGTAAGCCACCAGGCCCTCGGCGCCGTGGACCACGTCGCGCTGCTCGTTCACCGGCACGCCCAGCTTGGCAAGTGCGTTCAGCAGCCCGCTGTGGCTGGGTGGTGTGTCCCAGCCCTGCACATCGCCGATGCCGTAGGCATAGAAGCTCAGCGGCCGCTGCGCAGCGATGCGGGCGTCCAACTGCCGCACCACGCCGGCCGCGGCATTGCGCGGGTTGACGAAGGTTTTGGCGCCTTTGTCACGCTGCTGTTCGTTGAGCCGCTCGAAGTCGTCGCGACGCATGTAGACCTCGCCGCGGATTTCCAGCACCGGGGCATTCGCATTCGTGAGCCCTTTGAGGCGCTGGGGCACCTGCGTGATCGTCGAGAGGGTGTGGGTGACGTCCTCGCCGGTCTCGCCGTCGCCGCGCGTGGCCGCCGACACCAGACGGCCGGCCTCGTAGCGCAGGTTGATCGCCAGGCCGTCGAACTTGAGCTCGGCCGAGTAAGCCACCAGCGGCGCATCGTCGGGCAACTCCAGCAGCTTGCGCACCCGGGCGTCAAAGCGCTGGGCCGGGGCTTCGCTGGTGTCGCGTTCGGCGGCGATCGACAGCATCGGCACGGTGTGACGAATCGGCTGCAGCCCGTCCAGCACCGCACCGGCCACGCGCTGGGTCGGCGAGTCCGCGGTCGCCAGTTCGGGGTGCGCGGCTTCCAGCGCCTGCAGCTCGGCGAACAGCGCGTCGTAATCGGCATCGGGGATTTCCGGCGCGTCCTGAACGTGGTAACGCTCGGCATGGTGGCGCAGCTGCTGCTGCAGTTCGGCGGCCCGCCGCGCGTGGTTCTGACCCATGTGCGACATTGTCGACCAGCCGAAATTCCACGGTTTCAGACACGCTCGAAGGAAATTGCACTCGATGGCCACCGATTCCGCCGCCCCGTCCTCCCCGGCATCCGCCAGCAAGACCGCGCCCACCGACTACGACCTGATCACGATCGGCGCCGGCTCGGGCGGGGTCGCAGCATCGCGCCGGGCCTCCAGCCACGGCGCCCGCGTGGCCATCATCGAAGGCAGCCGCGTCGGCGGCACCTGCGTGATCCGCGGCTGCGTGCCCAAGAAGCTGCTGATGTACGCCGCGCAACTGGGCGATGCCATCAAGGACGCGGCTGCCTATGGTTGGCAGGTCGAGCAAGGCGGCTTCCACATGCCGCACTGGGCATCGACCAAGTCCGCAGAGATCGACCGCCTGGAGGGCATCTATCGCAAGCTGCTGCGCGGCAGCGGGGTCACGCTGTTCGAAGGTGAAGGGCGGCTCGATGGCCCGCAGCAGGTGGTGGTAAAGACCGCCG
>JBDSMV010000477.1:0-4375 GCA_039915715.1 Rubrivivax sp.
GGGCCACCTGCAGGAGTCGACCGTCGACCACCGAGACGACCCAGCCGTCGGGCATGCCCTGTTCGCGCAGGATGCGCGAGATCGCCGACGGGTCGACCACCGCGGTGAGCACGTAGGCCAGTCGGCCTTCGCGCAGCACCGGCACGCGAACCGGGAATGCCTGTCGCAGACCGCGGGGGCCCGACGACAGGCTGCCGATGGCAGGCTGCAACGTGCGCAGCACAGCTTCGAAGCTGGCGGTCTCTTCGATGCGCAGCGGCTCGGCGCCGTAGGGCCGCGCCGCATTGACTTGTTGCAGCCCGTCGGGGCCGGCCAGAATCACGCTCAACCAGTCGCGGTGCACATTCTTGAGCCGCAGAGCGAGGCCGTGAAACCGCTCCAACTCGCCATCGGCGAGCGACTGGCTCTCCGCCAGCGTGCGCAGCGCGGCGACCGTAGAACGCAACTCGGCGTCTAGGGCGCTGGTAATGGCGACGACGCGGTCGTGCATGCCGCGTTCGAACGTATGGCGCTCCTGCCTGGCTTGCACCACGGCCAGTCCGGCGGAGAACAGCACCACTGGCAGCAACGTGCCAAGCGCCAGGAGGAACAAATGGTTGCCGATGCTTGACGCGCGCAGTCTTGCGTAGTGAAAGGACATCGGGTGCGGCGGCTCGTCATCCCGCACAGAACGACGGGCACGCTGAATCATCGCAGGTGGCCGCCGCTGGCGCACCGACGAGACGGTCGCACTGCGCCCGATCTGGCTGCTGCGACAAGCTCGCCGTTTGCTTTTGGGGCACAGCGGATGCGAGGGGCGGCCATCGCAGCGCTTCTGTTTCAACGCAGATGCTGCAATGAGCCGAGAGGCCCCCGGTCACCGCGATCGAGGGAACGGAGTTTGCGGGCGGCTGGGCCGCGGCGCGCCCTGTCCCACCTTCAGGGGTTCAACTCCGCTGATCGCGTTGGCCTCGCATTTCGGCGCGACGAGCCCGCGCTGCGGGGCGCGGGGCCACGACAGTCACAAAGACCGGATCCTCCGCTGCTGTGCGGCAGCCCTGTCAGCCCTCGAAGAGTGCGCGACACACCGCCTCGCCCTCTGGATCCCGTTGTGCTGGCGCCGCGTCAGCCGTTCGGCGGCAGATAACCGTTCCGCTGGACCACCGGAGCCTTGGTGACACGCACCTTGCCGCCATTGGTGACCAGGATCACCGGGTCGCCGGGCCGAAAAGTCTCTGCGGCCTTGGCTTGAACCACCGATCGGCGGTCGCCATTTCGCAACTGCACCAGGATCTCGATGGCATCCTCGCGCGTGGAACCGCGCTCGACGGCGTTGCCGATCACCCCGCCGAGCACCGCACCCAGCACGCCGACGATCAAGCCCTCGCGGCTGCCGCCGACGCTCGAGCCGGCAACGGCTCCGGCCACCGCGCCGGCAGCGCCGCCATACCCGCTCTGGCTGCCGTCGACCACCACCGGTCGGGTCGTCAGCACCACGGCATCGACGATGCTCGCCAGGCGTTGCGACTCATTGCGGCTCACGATATCGGGGCTCGACGTGGCGCAGGCTGACAAACCTGCCACTGAAAGCGCCACGATCATGGACTTGATTGCTGGGCTCATCGGACTGTCTCCTTGCAAGCGCCTTTAGATGGGGGCAGCGACGATCGGTTCAACCGTGCAGGCGGGAGCTTCTGGGCACCGACGCCAGCAGGAAGTCCATCTGATCGATCACGATGCGCCGGCCGCGCAGGATCATGTCTTCGTGCAGGCTCGGCACATACGGCAGGTACATCAGGGTCATCCGCGCTTCTTCAGGCATGCGGTTGCCTTTGTGGCCGTTGCAGGTGCGGCAGGCGGTGATGCAGTTCATCCAGGTGTCTTCGCCACCGCGCGACACCGGCACGATGTGTTCGCGCGTCAGTGCGTCCAACTTGAAATGCCCGCCGCAATAGGCGCAGACGTTGCGGTCGCGCGCAAAGAGCTTCAGGTTCGACAGCGTCGGCGTCTGGCGCCACGCCCGGCTGGGCACGCTGCCGCGCACGGCAATGATCGGGTGCAGGTCGATGCGGGACTGCAGGCCGGTGCTGCGCTGGATGCCGCCGCGCAGCACCTGGAATGGATCGCCCAGCGTCCAGGCCACCGCGTCGCTGGCATACAGCACGGCAGCCTCGCGCGGGGTGGCCCAGGATTGTGGTCGCCCTGAGATGTCCAGTTGCAGCACGTCCATCCTGCGAGCGTATCCGATCGGCCCACTGGCCGCGTGGGCAGCGCTCGCTGTCCGCCGCGTGCGCGATAGCGTGGGACCCGCAAGAACCGTTCTAGAAGTGCCACCCTAGAAAAACCAGCCTTCTGCGCAGCACGACACTGCACAACCCTGCAAAATAGAACGATCGTTCGTTTTCAAGGCTCCAACTCCCGCATGCCAGCCGCTCCGCCTACCGCCGCAACCCCTCGATCTCGCATCGATGCGCTGCCTGGCCGACGGCCCCGTTCATCGCCGGAAGCCGCGTTGCCGAAGGGGCGTCAGACGCGGGCGGCGATCCTCGACGCTGCCTTGGCGCTGGCGTCGCAGATGGGGCTGGAAGGGTTGTCGATCGGCGCGCTGGCCGAGGTCACGCAGATGAGCAAGTCGGGCGTGTTTGCCCACTTCGGCTCACGTGAAGAGCTGCAGATCTCGGTGATCCGCGAATACCACGCCCGTTTCGAGCAGGAAGTCTTTTATCCGGCCATTCGCGAACCCCGCGGCCTGCCGCGCCTGCAGGCGCTGGTCGACCGCTGGATCGCCCGGGTGTCGACGGAACTGGATTCCGGCTGCATCTATATCAGTGGGGCGGTCGAGTTCGACGATCGGCCCGGCCCGGTGCGCGACGCCCTGGAAGCGATGGTGCGCGACTGGCACGCGGCATTGCGCCGCGCCACCGACAGCGCCATCGAAGCCGGTCATCTGCGCTCTGACGCCGACACCACACAGATGCTGTTCGAGATTCATGGGCTGATCCTGGCCGTCCACCACGACGCGCGCTTCTTGCGCATCCCCGGTGCCCTGGATCGCGCGCGGGCCGGTGTGGCTCGCACGCTGGACCATTACCGACCGACTTCACGGCAGCCACCCCGGCCGTCGGACGGGCCTTGACAACCCGTCGCGCCGCCGAGTGACCCGCTTTTTTCTTTCTTCGCTTAGCCAAGCCTCCGGAGTTCCCCCATGGCCCAGTACACCCCACCGCTGCGCGACATGCAGTTCCTGCTGCATGAGCTGTTCGATGTCTCGGCGCGCTTCAAACAGATGCCGCGTCATGCCGAACTCGACGCCGACACCTTGAACGCGGTGCTGGAAGAAGCCGGCAAGTTCGCATCCGAAGTCATCTTCCCGCTCAACATCAGCGGCGACGAAGAAGGCTGCACGCTCGACAAGGCCACGCACGAGGTCACGCCCCCGGCCGGGTTCAAGGCAGCCTACAAGACCTATGTCGACGGCGGTTGGCCGGCGCTCAGTTGCGACCCGGCTTTCGGCGGCCAGGGCCTGCCGGTGGTGCTCAACCAGTGCCTGTACGAGATGCTGAATTCGGCCAATCAGGCCTGGACGATGTACCCGGGCTTGTCGCATGGCGCCTATGAAGCGCTGCAGGCCCATGGCACCGACGAGCAAAAGCAGACCTATCTGCCGAAGCTGACCAGTGGCGAGTGGACTGGCACCATGTGCCTGACCGAGCCGCATTGCGGCACCGACCTCGGCATGCTGCGCACCAAGGCCGAGCCGATGAAGAACGGGCGCTATGCGCTGACCGGTCAGAAGATCTTCATCTCGGCCGGCGAGCACGACATGGCCGCCAACATCGTCCACCTGGTGCTGGCCCGCCTGCCCGACGCGCCGGCCGGCAGCAAGGGCATCTCGCTCTTCATCGTGCCCAAATTCAAGGTCGATGCCGACGGGTCGCCGGGCGAACGCAATCCGATCTTCTGCGGCGCACTCGAACACAAGATGGGCATCCACGGCAACGCCACGGCACAGATCAACCTCGACGGCGCCGAAGGCACGTTGGTGGGCGATCCCAACCGCGGCCTGCAGGCGATGTTCGTGATGATGAATTCCGCCCGCATCGGCGTGGGCGTGCAGACCCTCGGCCTGATGGAGGTCGCCTACCAGAACTCGCTCGCCTACGCCAAGGACAGGCTCCAGTCGCGCAGCCTGACCGGGCCGAAACTGCCGGACAAGCCGGCAGATCCGATCATCGTGCATCCGGACGTGCGCCGGATGCTGCTCACGCAGAAGGCCTACACCGAGGGCTGCCGCGCTTTCGCGCTCTGGCTCGGCCTCCAGGCGGATCGTGCCGACGACCATCCGGACCAGGCCGAGCGGGCGGAGGCGCACGACCTCCTGACCCTGCTGACCCCG
>JBDSMV010000051.1:0-18209 GCA_039915715.1 Rubrivivax sp.
GCACCTGATCGAGTTGCGTGGCGTCGACAAGAGCTACCGCAACGGCGAGATCGTCACGCCGGTGCTGCATGGCATCGACCTGAAGATCGGCGCCGGTGAGTACGTGGCCTTGATGGGGCCGAGCGGCTCGGGCAAGAGCACGCTGATGAACCTGCTGGGACTGCTGGACCGCGCCGACCGCGGCAGGCAAACGCTGGCCGGTCGCGATGTGACGGGTCTGACGGCCGCCGAGCAGGCCGAGGTTCGCAACCGCACGATCGGCTTCGTGTTTCAAGGGTTCAATCTTTTGAAGCGCATGACGGTGGCCGAGAACGTGGCGTTGCCGATGCTGTATGCCGGGCGGCCGCGCAAGGCGGCGCGCGAACGTGCTGTCGATTTGCTGGCGCAGGTGGGGCTGGCCGATCTGGGTCACCGGCTACCCAGCCAACTGAGCGGTGGTCAGCAGCAGCGTGTGGCGATCGCCAGGGCGCTCGCGAACCAGCCGCCGCTGCTGCTGGCCGACGAACCCACCGGCAACCTCGACACCCAGACCACCGAAGAGGTGCTGGCGTTGATGGGGTCGCTGAACCGGGATCAGGGCTTGTCGATCGTGGTCGTCACGCACGAAAACGACGTCGCCGCGCATGCCCGCAGGCTGGTGCGGCTGAAGGATGGCCGCATCGTGTCCGACCTTCAACAGACGCCGGTGGTGAAGGTGGGGAGCGCAGGGAAGGCAGCGGAGCGCGACCCCGCGACGGCGGCAACATGAGCCCTCTGCAACTGCTGATCGAGGCCTTTCGCTCGCTGGCGGCCAACCGGCTGCGCACCGCATTGACGATGCTGGGCATCGTGATCGGCATCGCCAGCGTGGTGCTGATGCTGGGCATCGGCGATGCGGTCAAGCTGTTCATCGACGGGCAGTTGTCGGTTCTGGGCAGCAACCAGTTGATCGTGACGCCGGGCGAACCGCGCGAAGACGGCAGCCGCAGGCGAACGCTGGCCACCGATGCCACGCTGACGATCGACGACGCGGCCGCACTGAACCGAATCCCGGCGGTGCGGCTGGCATCGCCCACGGTGCAGGGCAGTTTGGCGGTGCAGTTCGGCGGGGGCGACGACCGCGGCAACAGCATCGTGATCGGTGTCACGCCGGAGATGTTCGGGGTCCGCAACTGGAGCGTCGAGCAGGGCGTGGCCTTCACCGACGACGACGTGCGCTCAGCGGCGCGCGTGATCCTGATCGGCAGCCAGGTGGCGCAGGCCCACTACTACCGCCGCGACCCATTGGGGCAGGTGGTGCGCATCGCCGGCCGGCCCTTCACCATCATCGGCGTGCTGTCCGGCAGCGGGCGCACGCTGGACGGCACCGACCTGGGCGAGTTGCTGGTGGTGCCGATCACCGCGATTCCGGTCACGGCCGCCAAGCCGCGCGCAGTGCAGTACATCAACGTGCAGGCGGTCAGCGAGGTCCGGTTGCGAGAAGCGCAGGACGACATTGCCGACACCCTGCGTGACCGCCACCGCATCACCGGCGACGCGCCCGACGACTTCACGGTCGTCAACCTGGCGACGATTGCGCAGACCGGCGCCACGATCGCTGCGGGGCTGGCGATCGGGCTCGGTGTGGTCGGCGCCATCAGCCTGCTGGTGGGCGGCATCGGCATCATGAACATCATGCTGGTGAGCGTCAGCGAGCGGGTGCGCGAGATCGGCATCCGCATGGCGATCGGCGCCAAGCCGGTGCATGTGCTGACGCAGTTTCTGGCCGAGGCGGTAGCGATGTGCGTGATCGGCGGGCTGGTGGGTGTGGCATTGGCCGCGGCCGGGGTCTGGGGGGTGAACCAGAGCGGCAAGTTCACGATGGTGCTGTCGGCCACGCATGTGCTGACCGCCGTCGGCTTCTCGACCGTGGTCGGGTTGTTCTTCGGCTATTACCCGGCGCGGCGGGCATCGCGGTTGTTGCCGATCGAGTGTCTGCGATCCGACTAGGCGGTTGACCGCTGCGGCGCTAAGCTGAACCACAGCCAGCCGACCCTGCGCCCATCCGGATGCGAACCTGCAGCGCCATGACCGACTTCTTCATCAGCTACAACAAGGCCGACCGCGCCTGGGCCGAATGGATCGCGTGGCAGCTGGAAGCGGGCGGCCACACCACCACGATCCAGGCCTGGGACTTTCGCGAGGGCGGCAACTTCGTGCTCGACATGCAGCGCGCCATCGAAGGTGCGCGCCGCACGGTGCTGGTGTTGTCGCCCGACTTTCTGGCCTCTGCCTTCACCGCGCCGGAATGGGCAGCGGCCTTCGCGCAGGACCCCACCGGCGCGCAGGGCCGCCTGCTGCCGGTGCGGGTGCGCGACTGCCGTCCGACCGGGTTGCTGGCGCAGATCGTCTATGTCGATCTGGTGGGTCTCCCCGACCGCGCGCAGGCGGCCAAACGGTTGCTGGCCGGTGCCGCCACGGGCCGTGCCAAGCCGACCACCGAGCCTGGCATGCCGGCGCCCGAACCGGGCTTGCCTGCGCGGTTGAATGCCCCGCCCGCAGCCACCGAGCCACCCTGGCCACCGGCGCTGGAGCTCGCCCTGGATGTGGCCGGCAGTGCCTTCTGGCGCGGCGTGCGGGGGTTGGCTGTGACGGTGGTGGCGGCGTTGGTGGTGCTGAACTTTTTGCGCATGGCGATGCCGGAATGGTTCGCCATCAAGCCGGGTGCGGTCTATGGCATGTCGATGCTGTGGGGGGTGCTGGTGGCGCTGGCGGTCGAAGGCGCGTGGCGCATGTGGCGGCGCCGTCGCTTGGCCGCCGTCACGCGGGCTCTGCGGTGAACGCTGCCGCCCCGCTGCTTCCAGCCGTGTCGAACGGCACGCTGGGCCCCGCCGCGCGCAGCTGCGCGCGACGCAAGGGGTGCCCGTGACGCACTGGACGCTGCTCGCGATCGGGTGGTTCGGCGCAGGGTTGCTGCAGGTGCCCGATGTCGCCACGGCGGCCGGGCAACTCGACCGCGTCGACACCCCCACAACGGCTGCGGCGCTGGGGCGGTCGCTGGCGACCGGAGCGGCGGAACGCCAGCTGCGGGCCGCCACCGGCCGGCTCGACGGGCTCGAGGGGCTGCAACAGTCGGCTGCCCAGGCGCAAGCGCAGGTGCGGGTGCTGGAGCGCGCGTCGCAGGCCCTTCGCCACCAGTCGACGCAGGCCGCCGGGATGCAGGACCGGGCACGGACCGCGATCGAGGGGTTGCCCGAGTGCCACCGCACAGCCGCAGCCGCGGCGCAGCGCGGGTTGGAGCAGGTTGCAGCCACGCGCCAGGCCCAGGTCGCATCGCGCCACACCGTGCAGGCGGTGTCGCATGCCGCTGCGGCGGCGGTGGCCGCAGCCGCCAGGCGCGCCGATGCCGGCTTCGCCGCGCGTGCGGCGGCCGAGCAGGCAGGAGTCGAGGCCACGGCACAGGCGCAAGCGCAGCGCAGCGCCTGCGCCGAGTTGACCGGGCAGGCGGCTGCGGCTTCGAGCACCGCTGACGCGCAGTTGTTGGCGCTGCGTCGCGACGCAGATGCGCTCGCGGACCGGGTGGATGCCGTGCGCAGGACGTGGGCGCGTGCCGGCGACCAGGCCCGCCTGGCCCAGCAGCGCGGTTGGCTGCCCGTGGCTGCCGCTGCCGGTGTCGACCTGCGCACCCGCGGTTCGGTCGATGCTTTGAAAGCCGCTGCCGGCGCGCCACCCCGATCGGGTGGCGGCATCGCCATCCCCGCTGCGGTGCGTGTCGAAATCGCGTCAGCCGATCGATTCGTTCAGAACCTGGAGCAACGCGCCCTGGTCGACGACGCTGCCGCGATGCTGCAGGGCCTGGCCGATGGCTGCGCGGCTTCGGCCGCACCCGGCTGCGACGGCCTGAAGCGCCAGCAGGACGACCTGGCTGCGCGCAGCCGCGACCTCGACACCCTCATCGAACGCCAGCAGCGCAGCCTGATCGATGCCACGGAGGGCGGGGCGGCCGAGGGGCAACGCCTGCGCGCGGCGGCCGAAAGCAGGCAAGCCCGGCTGACCGCCATGCAGAACGAAATGGGTGGGGCCCTGGCAGAGGCCGCCTTTGTCGCAACCCAGGCGCAGCGGGCGGCCAGGTCGCTGCAGGCACGGGTCGACCCGGCGGTGGACGAAGCCGAGCGTTCGCTGGCCGCAGCCTTCGAGGTGGCACGCGGCCGGCCATTTCCGGGGCGCGATCACAGGGGCGGCGAGACGGCAGCTCCGGGGGCGCCGGGGATGTCGATGCCGATGGCGGCGCCGCTGCCGCAAGCCCAGCTGCCCGAGACGCCGAGACTGGCCGGGCATGCCTGGAAATTCATCGCCGGGTGGGATGCCGAGCGCGAGGGCTTCGGTGCCTACACCTACGTGCTGTTGCGCAGCGGCTCGGACCTGCGCAAGCCCGGAGTGCAGCGACGCTGGCGCGCATTGCTGGAGGTGGTGCTGCGTGAGCGAGAGGGCACGGCGGTGCCGGCATCAGAGGCCCCATTTGTCAACCTGTTCTGCATCCCAGGCACCCGCCCGGACCGTCTGACGCGGCACGCCGATCAGGCCGCTTGCAACTCGGCTTCGACCGGCGCGTTGGCCCGGCTGTCTGGCAGCGGGCTGCGGATCAGATAGTCGAAGGCCGACAGCGCTGCTTTCGATCCTTCGCCGCCGGCGATCACGATCTGCTTGTAGGGCACGGTGGTCACATCGCCGGCCGCAAACACGCCCGGCAGACTGGTGGCGCAATGGCTGTCGATGACGATCTCCCCATGCCTGGACAGCTCCAGCGTGCCTTTCAGGAACTCGGTGTTGGGGACCAGGCCGATCTGCACGAACACCCCGGCCAGCTCCACGCGGTGGGTCTCGCCGCTGGCGCGGCTCTTGTAGAGCAAACCGTCGACCGTGCTGCCGTTGCCGGTGATCTCCAGGGTCTGCGCTGCGGTGTGGACATCGACGTTGGGCAGGCTGTTGAGCTTGGCGACCAGCACGGCGTCGGCCTTGAGCGCATCGGCGAACTCCAGCACCGTGACATGGGCCACCAGACCGGCCAGATCGATGGCGGCTTCGATGCCCGAGTTGCCGCCGCCGATCACCGCCACGCGCTTGCCCTTGAAGAGCGGGCCATCGCAATGCGGGCAGTAGGCGACGCCCTTGTTGCGGTATTTGGCTTCACCCGGCACGTCGACCGTGCGCCAGCGCGCACCGGTGGCCAGAATCACGCTGCGGCTCTTGAGCGCGGCGCCGTTGTCCAGCGTCACGGTCACCAGGCCGCCGGGTTCAGGCGCCGGCTCGATGCGCTGCACGCGCTGGCTGTTCATGATGTCGACGCCATAGCCGCGCACCTGCGCTTCCATCGCGGCGGCAAAACTCGGGCCTTGTGTCTGCTGCACGCTGAGGTAGTTCTCGATCCCCATCGTGTCCAGCGTCTGGCCGCCGAAGCGCTCGGCCACGATGCCGGTGCGGATGCCCTTGCGCGCCGCGTAGACCGCCGCGCCGGCACCGGCCGGGCCCCCACCGACGATCAGCACGTCGAAGGCATCCGTGGTGGCCAGCCTTGCTGCTGCGCGTGCGCTGGCCTGAGTGTCGACCTTGGCCAGGATCTCGACCAGTTCCATGCGCCCCGATCCGAACGGCTTGCCGTTGAGCCAGACCGACGGCACCGCCATGATTTCGCGCGCCTCGACCTCGTCCTGGAACAGCGAACCGTCGATGGTCACCGACTTGATGCGCGGGTTCAGGATCGCCATCAGGTTCAGTGCCTGAACCACATCGGGGCAGTTGTGGCAGCTGAGCGAGATGGTCGTTTCAAACACCATCTCGGTCTCGAGCGAGCGGATCTGCTCGACCACATCGCCCTCGACCCTGGGCGGGTGGCCGCCGGTCTGCAGCAGCGCCAGCACCAGCGAGGTGAATTCATGACCCATCGGCACGGCGGCGAAATGCACCCGGGCTTCTTCATGTTCCCGGCCGACCGTGAACGAGGGTCGCCGGGCATCGTCACCATCCAGCCGCACCGTCACGAGCGGGTGCAGCCCCGTGATGTCGGCCAGAAACTCGCGCATCTCGTCCGATGCGCCCCGCTCGTCCAGCGACGCGACCACGGCCACGGGGTGCTTCAAGCGCTCCAGATAGTCCTGAAGCTGGGTCTTGAGGGTGCTGTCCAACATCGGATGCCTCCCTTCAAATCTTGCCGACCAGGTCCAGCGACGGCGTCAGCGTCTTGGCGCCTTCGTTCCATTTGGCCGGGCACACCTGGCCGGGGTTCTTGGCCACGTATTGCGCTGCTTTCAGCTTGCGCAGCGTTTCCTTCATGTCGCGGGCGATGCTGTTGTCGTGGATCTCGGCGGTCTTGACCATGCCATCGGGATTGACGATGAAAGTGCCGCGCAGCGCCATGCCGTCCTCTTCGATGTGTACATCGAACATGCGCGTCAGCACATGGGTCGGGTCGCCGATCAACGGGAACCTGGCCTTGCCGACCGCGGGCGACGTCTCATGCCATACCTTGTGCGCGAAGTGCGAGTCGGTGGTGACGATGTAGACGTTCGCTTCCAGCTTCTGAAACGCAGCGTAGTTGTCGGCAGCGTCTTCGACCTCGGTCGGACAATTGAAGGTGAAGGCAGCTGGCATGAAGACCAGCACCGACCATTGGCCCTTGAGGTCGGCGTCGGTGACTTCGATGAACTTGCCGTTGTGGAAAGCCTGGACCTTGAACGGCTGGACGGGGGTGTTGATGATCGACATGGCGGCAGAACTCCTGAATCAGTGCGTTGGATAGGAAGTAGCAAGGCAAGCGAGCGAGGGAAACGAGTGATGGCGTCAACATCGGATGGCAGTTAATCGATTCCCTGCAGCCGATAGCTTCGCTGCAATGCAGCATGCTGTGGTTTGATAGCGTCAATCGCGCTCATCGCCGCAGGCTATGGGCGTCCGGTCTTCGAATTTCCCTTGCAGGGATGATGCGCTGCACGCGCTGGCTGTTTCATGATCCTCGACACCTTGCGCCGGGACTGGCTGTCAAACCCCGCGGTGACGTGCTGGCCGGGCTGGTGGTGGCGCTGGCGTTGATTCCCCAAGCCATCGCCTTCTCGATCATTGCGGGCGTCGATCCCAAGGTGGGGCTCTACGCGTCGTTCAGCATCGCAGTGATCATCGCGTTCACCGGTGGCCGCCCGGGGATGATTTCGGCCGCCACCGGGGCGATGGCACTGGTGATGGTGACCCTGGTCAAGGAGCACGGTCTGCAATACCGGCTGGTGGCCACAGTGCTGACCGGCATGCTGCGGGTTCTGGCGGGAGTGCTGCGCCTGGCGTGATGGGCCTGGATATCCGCAACGTCGGCGACATGGGGCAGTTGCCCGACAGCCTGCCGATCTTCGCGCTGCCGGATGTGCCGCTGAACTGGCGCACCCTGCAGATCGTGCTGCCCTATGCAGCCACGCTGGCGGTGGTGGGGTTGCTCGAATCGATGATGACGGCGTCGATCGTCGATGAATTGACCGACACCAGCAGCAACAAGAGCCGTGAATGCATGGGCCAGGGCGTGGCCAATCTCGCCACCGGCTTCATCGGCGGCATGGCCGGCTGCGCCATGATCGGCCAGTCGGTGATCAACGTGAAGAGCGGCGGCCGCGGCCGCCTGTCGACCCTGGTGGCTGGCGTTGGGTTGTTGGTCGCGGTGGTGTTCATGGGGGCTGGGTGCAGCGGATTCCGATGGCGGCGCTGGTGGCGGTGATGATCATGGTCAGCATCGGCACCTTCAGCTGGTCGTCGATCGTCAAGCTGCGCGAGCACCCGCCGAGTTCGTCGGTCGTGATGCTGGCCACCGTGGTGGTCACCGTCTGGAGCCACGACCTGGCCAAGGGCGTGTTCGTCGGCGTGCTGCTGTCGGGGGTGTTCTTCGCTAACAAGGTGGGGCGGGTGTTGCGCGTCGACCGCCACATGGAAGGCACTGCGGACGCGGGCTTGCGCCGCTACACCGTCGTCGGGCAGGTGTTCTTCGCATCGTCCGAGGCATTCATCGCGTCGTTCGACTTCAAGGAGGTGGTGCCGCGGGTGGCCATCGATGTGGCCCGCGCGCACTTCTGGGACATCACCGCCATCGGCGCGCTCGACACCGTGGTGCTGAAGTTCCAGCGCGAAGGCACGCAGGTCGAAGTCACAGGGCTCGACGAAGCCAGCGCCACGCTCGTCGACCGCTTCGGGTTGCACGACAAGCCGGGCGCGGTCGAACGCCTGACGCATTGAAGCGCCGAGCGCAAGGAGGCCTCACCATGAGCACCGTCTGCGCCTGCCTCGACGGCCTGGCCAACAGCACCGCGGTCGTCGATTGCGCCGTCTGGTCGGCGCGCCGACTGCAGGTGCCGGTGTCGTTTTTGCACATGCTCGAACGCCACCCCGAATGCGCGGCCGTCAGCGACCACAGCGGCGCCATCGGCCTCGGCGCACAGGAATCGCTGCTGGGCGAACTGGCGGAGCTGGACGCGCAGCGCGGGCAGTTGGCGCAGCAGGCCGGGCGTGCACTGTTGGCCGCGGCCTGCGACCGCGCCGCGGCTGCCGGGCTCGCCGAACCCGAAGTCGATACCCGGCTGCGCCACGGATCGCTGGTCGAAGGCGTGCTCGAGGTGCAGGACGATGCGCGTCTGTTCGTGATGGGTGAGCACCTGCGTCCGCGCGAAACGGCGGCAGTGGGCCAGTCGTCACTGCGCGCCCGGCTGCACCTGGACCACCATGTCGAAGCGGTGGTGCGTGCCGTCACGCGCCCGGTGCTGGTGGTGCCCGGCGGACGTTTCGTAGCGCCGCAACGGGTCGTGATCGCTTTCGACGGCAGCGCCACCGCGCACAAGACCGTGCAGACCGTCATCAGGAGTCCACTGCTGACGGGCTTGCCGGTGCTGCTGGCGATGGCCACCGGCAGCGACGCGGCCGTTGCGCGCCCGGCGGCCGCGCAGGCGCTCGACGACCCCTGTCGCTCGTTGGTGTTGGCGGGCTTCGACACCCGCAGCGAACAGCTCGCAGGCGAGCCCGAAGTGGTCTTGCCGGCGCTCTTGAAGGCGCAAGGCGCTGCATGGCTGGTGATGGGTGCCTATGGCCATTCACGCATTCGCCTGTTGATCGTCGGCAGCACCACGACCGCGCTGCTGCGGCTGGCGGAGGTGCCGGTGCTGGTCTTGCACTGAGATGCCACGAAAGGGCATCGGGAGCCAATGCGGCGCGGGTCGTTCAGCGGCTTCTAGACTCCAGCGATTCGAACAATCATCGAGCAACCGTGGCAGATCCAATTTCAAGCGCTGCTTCGGCGGCGCAAGCGGCCAGCGCCAACGATGTGCCGCAGCGCATCGACTTCGACTTCGGCATGGCCATCGAGCATGTCGATGGCTGGATCGACGGCTTCATCCGGTTGCTGCCCAACATCATCGTCGGTCTGGTGGTGATGCTGATTTGCTGGGGTCTGGGCCGGCTCGCGCAAGGCATGGTCGAGCGCGGCGGCTTGCGCAGCAAGCGCCAGAACCTGGGAGAGGTACTGGGCGGCTTCATGAAGTGGGTGGTGCTGCTGCTCGGCTTTTTGTTGGCAGCCACCATCATCATCCCGTCACTGAAGCCGGGCGATCTGATCGGCGGGCTCGGCGTCAGCTCGGTCGCGATTGGCTTCGCCTTCAAGGACATCCTGCAGAACTGGCTTGCGGGCCTGCTGATCCTGATTCGACAGCCGTTCGAGATCAACGACCAGATCGTCATCAACGGCTTCGAAGGCACGGTCGAACGCATCGAAACCCGCGCCACCATCATCAAGACCTACGACGGTCAGCGCATCGTGGTGCCCAACAGCGACATCTACACCAATGCGGTCACCGTCAAGACCGCGCACGACAAGCGCCGCAGCCAGTACGACGTGGGCATCGGCTATGGTGACGGCATCGAACATGCGCGCCAGGTACTGGTCGACGCGATCCGCAGCGTGTCGGACGTGCAGCAGGAGCCTGCACCCGAAGCGTTGACCTGGGACCTGTCTGCCAGCTGGGTCACGATCCGGGTGCGCTGGTGGACCGACAGCCGGCGCGCGGATGTCGTGCATGTGCATGCGCAGGTGTTGACCGCGATCAAGCTGGCGCTGGACCAAGCCGGCATCGACATGCCGTACGACACCCAGGTGCAGCTGTTCCATGACCAGACCGAAAGCGACGACGGCCTGCGCGGCTCGCAGCGCGAAGGCTGGCCGAAGCCGAAGGACCGCGACCCGCCCGAGACGCGCTGGGGACAGCAGCAAAAACGGCAGCAGACACCACAGCAAGCGGGGGCCGAGGCGCGCGCACCGGACGCCTGATGCGCAGCGAGCGCGACAAGATGCTGGCGGGGGAGCTCTATGACCCGAGCGACGCCGACCTGGTCGCTGGCCGGCTGCGCGCGCGACGGCTGTGCCAGCGCCTGAATGCACTGCCGGCCGGGTCCACCGAGGGTCATGCCGAGCTGCTGGCAGCGCTGTTCGGCCAACCGGTCGACACCTATGTGACGCCACCGTTCCAGTGCGACTACGGCGTCAACATCGAATTCGGCAGCGGCGTCTACTTCAATTTCGGCTGCGTGGTGCTGGACGTGGCAGCGGTGCGCATCGGCCACCGGGTGTTGTTAGCGCCCGGGGTACACATTTATGCCGCATCGCACCCGATGTCGGTGGCGCGACGCCGCAGCGGGCTCGAATTGGGGTTGCCGGTGACGATCGGCGACGATGTCTGGGTCGGCGGTGGCACCGTCATTTGCCCCGGAGTCACGATCGGTGCGGGCAGCGTGATCGGGGCTGGCAGTGTCGTGACCCGCGACATCCCGCCAGGCGTATTCGCCGCCGGCAACCCGTGCCGCGTGCTGCGCGCCATCGACGACGACGAATGACGACCCGCGCCACCGCCGCCACTGCCGGCGCCCCCAAGCCGGGCGACGCAGCGCCTGCGGTGCAGCGCATCGCCGATCTGCCCGGGCCACGCAGCTGGCCGTGGCTCGGCAACATCCCGCAGCTGCGACCCGACCGCCTTCACCAGCAGCTGGAGCAATGGGCCGAGGTGCATGGCACCTTTTACTGCCTGCGGTTCGGCCGGCGCCGGGTCGTCGTGCTCAGCGACCACGCCCTGGTGGCCGCGTTGTTGCGCGACCGGCCCGAAGGCTTCCGGCGCACCGAACTGCTGGAGCGGGTGTGGACCGAACTGGGTCTGCCCGGTGGGGTTTTCGGCGCGCGTGGCGAGTCCTGGAAGCGGCAGCGACGCATGGTGATGGCCGGCTTCGACCCCGGCCATGTGCGGCGCTATCTGCCGCAGTTGCAAACGGTTGCCGCGCGGCTGGTGGAGCGTTGGACGGCGGCGGCGCAACAGGGCCGTGCCATCGACCTGCAGGCCGACCTGATGCGCTACACGGTCGACACCATCGCCGGTCTGGCATTCGGCGCCGAGGTCGACACCTTGCGATCCGACGGCGACATCATCCAGAGCCAGCTCGACAAGATCTTCCCGGAGATGCAGCGCCGGCTGTTGTCGCCGTTGCCGACCTGGCGCTGGTGGCGCAGCGCAGCCGACCGCCGAACAGCCGACAGCATTGCGCAGGTGCTGCGCGCGGTCGACGGATTCATCGAACAGGCGCGCACCCGGTTGCAGGACGATCCGCAACGCCGCGCCCAGCCGGCCAATCTGCTGGAGGCGATGCTGGTCGCGGCCGGCCAATCCGACAGCGGCATCGTCGATGCCGACGTGGCCGGCAACGTGCTGACGATGCTGCTGGCCGGCGAGGACACCACCGCCAACACCATCGCCTGGGCCCTCGACCTGTTGTGGCGCCGCCCGGAGATGCTGGTGCGCGCCACTGCCGAGGTGCGCGCGGCCCTGCCGCGCGACTGCTTGCCGAGCCACGACACCCTGGCGCAACTGCCGTTCATCGAAGCCTGTCTGCATGAAACGATGCGGCTGAAGCCCGTGGCCCCGCTCTTGAACTTCCAGGCCGAGCGCGACACCACGATCGGCACGCTGCAAGTACCGGCGCGCACCGTGATCCTGACGCTGATGCGGCGCGACAGTGTCAGCAGGCGGCACCTGCGAGATGCGCAGTCGTTCGAACCCGCGCGCTGGCTTGGAGGCGCCGGCGGGGTCGCGGGTTTGGGTTCAGACGCGGGGGGGCTGCGGCGGCTGTCGATGCCTTTCGGCGCCGGGCCGCGCATCTGCCCGGGCCGCTATCTGGCGCTGGTCGAGATGAAGATGGCGCTGGCGGTGCTGTTGAGCCGCTTCGAGATCGAGTCCATCGACACGCCCGACGGCTTGCCGGCGCGGGAGCGGCTGTCGTTCACGATGGTGCCGGTGGGGCTGCACATGCGGTTGCGGCTGCGCGCCTGAGCGGGAACGCCGAGCCCCCCGAGGGGTTCTGCGTCGGAGCCGACCTACACCCCGCCGCGCCCCACACCGGTCGACCCGAATGATCCGTGGCAGCAGCATGCCAGTTGCTGTTCAACACCCAGGAGTACCGCATGGATTCGATCAACCGCAACCAGGCCGAAGACAACCACAAGGACGTGCAGGGTCAAGAAGCCATCGACCGCATCAAGGCCATCGTCGACAGCACATCGACGTGCTTCTTCTGCACCGGCGCCAAGGTCGGCGAGTCCAACGCCACACGCCCGATGAGCGTTCAGAAGGTCGACGATCAAGGCAACCTGTGGTTCATGAGCGCGTCCGACAGCCACAAGAACCAGGAACTGCAGCGGGACCCCAGCGTGTCGCTGTTCTTCCAAGGATCCGAGCATTCCGACTTCCTGCATTTGCGCGGCACCGCCAGCATTTCGCGCGACCGCCAGATCATCGAAAAGCTGTGGGAACCGGTCATGAAGACCTGGTTCATCGAAGGCAGGGACGACCCCCGCATCACCGTCATCAAGGTCATCCCCACCGAGGGCTACTACTGGGACAACAAGCACGGCAACGTGGTGGCCGGCATCAAGATGATGATCGGCGCCACCATCGGCAAGACGATGGACGATTCGATCGAAGGCCGCGTCAATCCCTGAGCTTCATTCGATGCGCAAGTGATCGCCCCACC
Organism: Rubrivivax sp.; assembly: GCA_039915715.1. Classification (GTDB taxonomy): domain Bacteria; phylum Pseudomonadota; class Gammaproteobacteria; order Burkholderiales; family Burkholderiaceae_C; genus Rubrivivax. The sequence goes on from JBDSMV010000051.1 coordinate 13,045, forward strand.
GATGCGCATCGGCCCGCGGTTGACGGCACCGAAACTGGCTTTCAGAGGTAATTGGCCGCGAGGTTGTGCAGGTGTTGCCTTGATTCGGCATCCAGATGCGGCAGCAGCAGTGCCAATACGTGGTACGCCCCACGGCCCAGCGAAACCGCGGCGGCTTCGGGTTCCAGTGCCCGGCGCGGGTCACGTACATATTCGTAGCTGAGCCAGTAGGTCAGCACCACCACCATCGCCGTGGCGGTGGGGTCGGCTTGACCCGGGGCGATGCGGATGGTGCCGCCGCCGCAGAGGCCGTCCAGCACCGCGTGCATGGCCTTGGTCTTGTTGATCAGCACGAACTGAAAGTGCTTCTCCAGCCGCCGGTTCTTGCTGAGCAGGTCGTTGAGGTCGCGGTACAGGAAGCGGTAGCTCCAGATCAGCTCGAAAAACATGTGGAAGAACAGCCACGCGTCTTCGACGTTTTCGACGCCCTCGGCGGCGGCCAGCAAGGTGTCGAGCGCTTTCTCGTAGCGGTCGAACAAGGCGTTGATCAGCTCGTCCTTGGCGGGGTAGTGGTAGTACAGGTTGCCGGGACTGATGCCCATCTCTGCCGAGATCAGCGTGGTGCTGACATTGGGCTCGCCGAATCGATTGAACAGACCCAGCGTCACTTCAAGGATGCGTTCCGCCGTGCGCCGCGGCCGCTTCTTGGCACCTGCAGCAGGGGCTTCAGCAGCTTTTGGAGCTGCGGCAGCGGGGCGTGGTTTCGAGGCGGTGAGGACCATGGGCCGGTGATTCTGGCATCGGGACCGCGCGCCTGGCCTGCCTACAATCCCGCCCTCGATGTCCATGCCAAGCACCCCGTCCGTTGCTGCCGAGCCCGCGATTCGCTTCGACGCTGTCAGCAAGGTCTACCCGGGGGCACGCGGACCGCTGCAAGCGCTCGACAAAGTCAGCTTCGAGATTCGTCAAGGCGAATTCTTCGGCCTGCTGGGTCCCAATGGCGCTGGCAAGACCACGTTGATTTCGGTTCTGGCGGGTCTGGCGCGCGCCAGCAGCGGCAGCGTGCAGGTGATGGGCCACGACGTGGTGGCCGACTACGCCGCTGCACGCCAGGCGCTCGGCATCGTGCCGCAAGAGATCGTCTTCGACCCGTTCTTCAGCGTGCGCGAAACGCTCAAGATCCAGAGCGGCTACTTCGGCGTTCGCAACAACGGTGCCTGGATCGACGAATTGTTGTCGGCACTCGGCTTGGCGGACAAGGCCGGGTCCAACATGCGCCAGCTCTCGGGTGGCATGAAGCGCCGCGTGTTGGTCGCGCAAGCCCTGGTGCACCGACCGCCGGTGATCGTGCTGGACGAACCGACTGCCGGGGTCGATGTCGAGTTGCGGCAGACGTTGTGGCAATTCATCTCGCGCCTGAACCGCGAGGGCCACACGGTGCTGCTGACCACGCACTACCTGGAAGAAGCCGAGGCGCTGTGCGGCCGCATCGCGATGCTGAAGCAGGGGCGCGTGGTGGCGCTGGACCGGACCTCGGCGCTGCTGGCCGGCACGGCCAGCACCATGCTCAGCTTCAAGACCGACGACGTCCTGCCGGCGGCACTGGTCGAAGGGGCCCGCGTCACCGGCCGCATCGTGCAGCTGACCGCGCATGACGCGGCCGAGGTCGAATCGATCCTGGCGGCGCTGCGGGCTGCCGATGTGAAGGTCGAAGACCTGGAGATCGGCCGCGCCGACCTCGAAGATGTGTTCATCGAGATCATGTCGGGAATCCGCTCTTGAGCGTGAGCCGCTTCGCCGGAACCGGCACGCTGTTCAGGAAGGAGATCCTGCGTTTCTGGAGCGTCGGCTTCCAGACCGTCGCTGCGCCGATCGTCACTGCGGTGCTGTATCTGCTGATCTTCGGCCATGTGCTCAACGGCAAGGTCGAGCCGATGCCGGGTGTCGGCTACACCAGCTTCCTGGTGCCCGGGCTCGTGATGATGAGCGTGCTGCAAAACGCCTTCGCCAACAGCAGCAGCTCACTGGTGCAAAGCAAGATCACCGGCAACCTGGTGTTCCTGCTGGTGACGCCGTTGTCGCACTGGGCCTGGTTCGCGGCCTACATCGGCGCTTCCGTCGTGCGCGGCGTGGCGGTGGGCAGTGGGGTCATGCTGGCGACGGTGTGGCTGGCGCCGCTGCAGCTGATCGAGCCGTGGTGGATCCTCATATTCGCGGTGCTGGGGGCCGGCATGCTCGGCTCGCTGGGCCTGATCGCCGGCTTGTGGGCCGACAGGTTCGACCAGATGGCAGCCTTCCAGAACTTCGTGATCGTGCCGATGACGTTCTTGTCGGGCGTGTTCTATTCGGTCCATTCGCTGCCCGCGGTGTGGCAGGCGGTCAGCCACTTGAACCCGTTCTTCTACATGATCGACGGCTTCCGGCGCGGCTTTTTCGGAGCCAGCGATGTCTCGCCCTGGATCAGCCTGGGGGTGGTGGGATGCAGCTGTGCGCTGGTGGCGGCGATCGCGCTGCGGCTGCTGGCCACCGGTTACAAGCTGCGGACTTGAGCACGGCCTTGTAAGCGCGGTCCTGTGAGCCCGGCACGAGGCATCAGCGACAATCCGCAGATGACCGATCCCACCCCCGACGACGTGCGCGACTTCATCGCTGCCGGTCTGCCGTGCGAACACATCGCACTCGAAGGCGACGGGCGCCATTTCTTCGCGACCATCGTGTCGTCGCAGTTCGAGGGACTGTCGCGCGTGCGGCGCCACCAGCGGGTCTACAACGCACTCGGCGAGCGCATGCGCGAACAGATCCACGCGTTGTCGATGAAGACGCTCACTCCGGCCGAACATGCGGCCGAACCGGCGGCTCAACCGGCGCCCGCCACGTCCGCGCCGGCAACCGGCAGCGACCACCCCCACTGACCCCACCCGCCGTGCCGCGGGCCCGGCCCGCGTCCAGGATGGACGAGCGGGCACCAGGGCAGCGACCGGCGCAGACCACCACCCGCCATGCTCACGCTCGCACTGTCCAAAGGCCGCATCTTTGACGATTCGATGCCGCTGCTGCGTGCCGCCGGCATCGAGGTGCTGGAAGACCCGGACCAAAGCCGCAAGCTGATCATCGCCACCAGCCGGCCCGATGTGCGCGTGGTGCTGGTGCGCGCCAGCGATGTGCCGACCTATGTGCAGCATGGCGGCGCCGACCTGGGCGTGGCAGGGCTCGACGTGCTGCTGGAACACGGCCACGAACAGGGCGCCCTGTCCGGTGGCGGCGTGGCGCTGTACCGGCCGCTGGACTTGCGCATCGCGCGTTGCCGCATGAGCGTGGCGGTGCGTGAAGACTTCGACTATGCGGCGGCAGTGCGCCAGGGATCGCGCCTGCGGGTGGCCACCAAATACACCCACAGCGCCCGCCAGCACTTCGCGGCCAAGGGCGTGCATGTGGACCTGATCAAGCTCTATGGCTCGATGGAACTGGCGCCGTTGACGGGGCTGGCCGATGCCATCGTCGACCTGGTGTCCACCGGCAGCACGCTCAAGGCCAACCACCTGCTGGAGGTCGAGCAGATCATGCCGATCAGCTCCAGACTGGTCGTCAACCCAGCCGCATTGAAGCTCAAGCGCGAGCCGCTGCGGCAGCTGATCGACGCCTTCGAGCAGGCGGTGGCGGCAGTGGCTGCCGTCGAGGAGCCGGCATGACGGTCACGATCGCCCGCCTGGACACCCGCGCCGCCGACTTCGAAGCCGACTTCGCGCGGCTGCAACACGCATCGGCCGACACAGACCCCGCGATCGAAGCCCGGGTGGCCGAGATCGTGGCCGATGTGCGGGTCCGCGGCGATGCCGCGGTGCTGGCCTACACCCACCGCTTCGACGGCCTGCAGGCCGATTCGGTGGCGGCGTTGCAGATCGCCCCCGATGACCTGCGCGCGGCTTTCGACGCCATCACTCCGGCCCAGCGCCATGCGCTGCAGGCCGCCGCCGACCGCGTGACGGCCTACCACGAGCGCCAGCTCGAAGCCACCAGCCGCAGCTTCAGCTGGCACGACACCGATGGCAGCCGGCTCGGCCAGAAGGTCACGCCCTTGGACCGGGTCGGCATCTATGTGCCGGGTGGCAAGGCGGCCTACCCGTCGAGCGTGCTGATGAACGCAATCCCGGCTCGGGTGGCCGGTGTCGGCGAGATCGTGATGGTGGTGCCGACCCCGCGAGGCGAGCGCAATGCCCTGGTGCTGGCGGCCGCGCAGGTGGCCGGGGTGCAGCGCATCTTCACGATTGGCGGTGCCCAGGCGGTGGCCGCGCTGGCGTATGGCACCGCGACGATCCCGCGCGTCGACAAGATCACCGGCCCGGGCAACATCTGGGTGGCGACCGCCAAACGACGGGTGTACGGGCAAGTGGGCATCGACATGATCGCCGGGCCCAGCGAGATCCTGGTGCTGGCCGATGGCAGCACGCCGCCCGACTGGGTCGCAATGGACCTCTTCAGCCAGGCCGAGCACGACGAGATGGCGCAGAGCATCCTGCTGTGCCCCGATGCGGCTTACCTCGATGCGGTCCAGCGAGCGATCGATAAGTTCTTGCCGCAGATGCAGCGCCAGGATGTGATCCGTGCATCGCTGCAGGGCCGGGGTGCGTTGATCCGGGTTCGATCGATGGAAGAAGCCTGCGAAATCAGCAACCGCATCGCTCCCGAGCACCTGGAGATCAGCGCCGCAGACCCCCAGCGCTGGGAGCCGTTGCTGCGCCATGCCGGTGCGATCTTTCTGGGCCGCTACAGCAGCGAAAGCCTGGGCGACTATTGCGCCGGCCCCAACCATGTGTTGCCGACCGCGGGCACGGCGCGCTTCAGTTCGCCATTGGGTGTGTACGACTTCGTCAAGCGCAGCAGCCTGATCGAAGTCAGCGAAGCCGGTGCGCAGGGGCTGGGACCGATCGCGGCAGAACTGGCCCTGGGTGAAGGTTTGCAGGCGCATGCGATGGCGGCGCAGATGCGGCTCGCCGCACCGTCTGCAGACGCAAGCGTTGCGGCACCCACCGCCGCCACCTTCAGTGCCAGGGCCGTGACCGCCGACAACGTCGACGCGCTGCTGGGGCTCGATGTGGCCCCGGGTCAGCGCGGGCTGGTGGGTTCGGTGCCCAAGTCGCTGGCCCAGGCCGCCTACCAGCCGGCGGGCACGCCGTGGGCGCTCTACG
>JBDSMV010000057.1:0-4318 GCA_039915715.1 Rubrivivax sp.
TAGGCGATGCCGCCGGCGGGCAGCTCGATGCCGAAGTCGCGCTGCAGCGCGTTGCGCAGGTAAGGCTCACGCGCGGCCAGTGCGGCCGACATGCGCGTGTGGCCGACGAAACGCGTGCCGGGTGCGACGAAGACGCTGCCGCCGAGCACATGGTCCGGGTGGGCGTGGGTGTGAATGACATAGCACACCGGCAGCCGCGTGGTGCGCTCGACCGCGGCCTTCAAGGCCCTGCCGACCGCGGGCGTGCCACCGGTGTCGATCACCGCCACACAGCGCTCGCCGACGATGAAGCCGAGGTTGGCGACATCACCGCCATTGCCGGGCAGCCAGTCCTCGATCAGGCCCTGGTGGACATGGACGCCGGGCGCCACCTCAGTGATCTCGAAGGCGCGCGCTTCGGCTGCCGCCGATGCCGGCCCGGCCACCAGCATTGCCAGCAGCAGCACGGCAAGGATTCGGCTGCGGATCGGCGAGCGCACTGGAGTCATCCCGTCGGTCAGCGCGGCGGGGGCCCCAGAAAGCAGCCGCTTCGCACCTGGATCTGCAGTTCCTTGTAGCGCGTGATCTTCTCCTGCAGCACGGCCGCGTCGCGGATGTAGCCGCCGCGTTCGCCACCGATCGTGGTCGCACGCGCCGCAGTGCTCATCTCGACATAGTCGTCGAACGGCACCCGGGCCGCCAGCGCGTCGAGCGCGCACGAGCATTTGTTGACGAGCTCGTAGTTCGAACCGGTTTGCCCTTGCATGCACTCTTGCACATAGAACACGCGCTCGGCGCTCGGAAAGTCGTTGGCCCTGGCCGGCACCGCGGCCAGCAGACCGGCCAAGCCGAGTGCGGCCGACAACAGCGGCATGGCCGCGCTACGGTTGGATGTCATCGCTTCTCCGTTTTCAGGGGCAGCGTGTCGTCGCCGCCTTCGATCGTCAGGCTTTCGACCAGCAGCGGCGCTGCATCGGCAGCGTCCGCGGCCACGCGGGTGCGGATGCCGTACAGCCCACCCGGCACCGCATCGGCAAACAGGAACACATAGCTCTTGCCGACCCAACGCTCGAAACGCGAGCGATTCGGGTCGTCCAGATAGGGGCTGATGCGAACCTCACTCCCCTGCACGTCGGCGCCTTTCCAGCGCAGCACCACCGGCGTGACGCTGGCCGACTGATACACCGCCATGCGGATGCGGTTGCGGAAATGGGTTTGCGAGCCTTTGGTCAGCCGTTTCATCTCGGCGATGTCGCGTTCCAGGAAATGCAGGATCACCGGGTTGCCCTCGACTCCCGGCAAATCGGGCAGAACCAACCGGTGCGTGCCGCTCAGGTAGTCGGTGTGGGCCGCGCAGCAACTGCCGTCCGGCGACGGCGTCAGGCTCAGCACCACCGGCTCTGAGAACCCGGGTTCGAGCGTGCCGGACTGGGTGTAGCGATAACGCAGGGTCAGCGGCGGTTTGACACGCGCGAAATGGTTGTCCAGGAACAGCAGCCGTTCGGCTGCCGAGTAGTCCTTCTGGTCGCTGACCCGCTGGGCCAACGCGGGGACGCTTGCAAAGATCAGCAGGATGGCCACGAGCAACCCGTGGCGCAAACCGGTGTGTTCGACTGTCACAGCGTTCATCGTCTCGTCACCTCATGGCTTGCCGGCCGCGGGGCCGGCGATGGCGCGCTCGAGTTGCTCGGCGAACTCGGCGTTGACGCCCTCGAGCTGCCCGCGCAGTTCGCGAGCCGGCGCCAGTTGTCCTTGTTCGGCATGCACCAGGCCGAGCCGCAACTGCGTCAGCTGCGATCGCGGCTGCAATGCAAGCGATCGTTCGAGTGCGCGTTGCGATTCGGGCCAACGCTGCAAGCCTTCGAGCGCCAGCCCTCGCAGATACCAGGGCTCGGGGTCGTCGGCATCGCGGCCGCTCCAGTCCAGCGCCAGCGCTTCGAGTTCGCTCCAGCGTCGCTCGCGTTCGAGCACCGCTGCGCGCAGGAACTGCGGCTGCGCTGTAGGCTCCCGTTGCTGCCAGTACGCCAGCCGTTCGGCGGCGATCGGCCGCACCGGCTCGAAGCCGGGGCCGTGGTCGCGCAAGGCCTGAACCCATTCGACCGGGTTCGAGTAGTAGTGCTGCGCGCCGCCGCGCAACCTGAAGGTGAGGATGCCGACCAGGTTCAACTGGTTGTCGAGCAGCGCACCGCCGCTGGCGCCAGAGGTGAAGGCATTGCTGCTCTGGATCACCGAAGAACCACCGTGTCGGTGCATCGCGATCACCTGGCCGTCGCTGTATTGCAATTCGAGCCCGGCGCTGTAACCGAGCGCCAGCACCTCCTGCCCGGGCAGCAGGTCGCTGCTGCGGCCGAGCCCGACCATCGACGCCTTGAGGTTCGGCACGCGCAGCAGACACAGGTCGTGTTCGGCATCGACCGCCTGGCCGTCGACCGGCCAGCGCTGCCCGCCCCGCAGCAAGTGCACCGCCCGGGCATCGCGCGTGACATGGCAGTTGGTCACCACCTGGTCGGCGGCCACCGCAACGCCGGTGCCGAGCGAGTAGCCGCCCTGCGCGCGCTGCACCTCGACTTTCCAGACACTCGCGGCGCGCTGCATCATCGCGAGGCGCTCGGCTTCGGACGGCAGGTCCTTGGCCGCACGCGCCGCGCTGCTGCTGCCGAGCAGGGCGAATGCGACCACGACCGCGACCGTGCCTGCGACCGCGCCTGCCAATACCGATGCGGCCCCGCGCGACGCCCGACCGGCAGCGGTCATTTCGCCCCGTACGATGCGTCGACCAGCGGCACCCCGAACTCGCGCAGGATGGCCTGGATCTCGGGCTGGTGCGAATCGATCAACGTTTGCACCTGCTGCTTCCATTCACGTTCGCCGTAGCGCACGCCCATCGCCATCTCGTAGTCGAACCTGACGCCGGGCTCGGACTTCAGCGGCACGACTTTCATTGCGACCGGCTTGGCCCGCTGCGCGAAATACCCGGCGATCGGACCCCAGACGATGGCGACATCGATCTTGCCGGCATTCAGGTCGCGTTCGATGATCTGCCCGGGGTATTGCGCCGGGTCGGCATTCATCACCGGATACGGCACGCCCTGCTCGACCAGCTTGTGCTTGGCGAGCCAGGCCGATGCGGGCGAACGGTCCTGGATTCCGATGCGCAATTTGTCCAGCACCGCTGGCGGCAGGTTCAGGAAAGCTTCGGCGCTGTCGATGCCGTCGAAGCCCTTGCCGGGCGCAAACACCATCGCATAGGTCGAGCGGTAATAGGGCTTGGTGACCGACACCTGGTCGTAGCCGACCGGCACGCCCATCACGATGTCGCAGGGATAGTCCTGTCCGGGCAGCTTGAACTTGAGCGTGTTGCGGATGAAGGCGAGGCGCTGCGGAAAGCTGTAGGTCAAGACCGGCAGGCCGAGCGCCTTGCCGAAGACATCGGCAATGCGGTTCTCGATGCCCTGCTTCGCATCGTTGGAAAACGGCAGGTTGTTCGGATCCTGGCACACGCGCAGTGCCGTGCGCGGCGCGGGCGCGTCTTGCGCCCACGATGCGCCCGTTCCCAGCAGCAGCGCGGTGGCGGCGAACGCGACCGGCGCCGCCGCACGGACCGCCCTGCGACAACGCCGACGTGGGTTCATTTGATCTCCTGAACCCGAGCCTGCGTGATCGCGCCGTCGGAGCGTCCCTTCAGGTAGGCGTACAGGTGGTCGATGTTCTCGGTCACGACGGCGCTGCTGCCGAAACTCGGCATGCCCTTGACGAGCCGTCCTTCGGTGACGACCTTCGCAAAGTCGGCCTTGGTCAGCGTCTTGAAGCTGGTCAGCAGCGACGGTCCGACCAGACCTTCCTGGTTCGCGCCGTGGCAGCGGTCGCAGGCGGCAGCGCGCCAGGCGCGAAAGCCTTTCATCGTTTCCGAATCGACCTTGGTGCCGTCCTTCACCGTGTAGAGCGCGCCACCCGGGGCGGCAACCGCTGGAGACGGGGCGGCAGCCGAGGCAGCCACCGCCGGGTTGTCCGCCGCTGCGGCCACCAGCGTGGCGCCGGCCGCGCCCGCCACCGCCAAGCCCATCATCAACATTCGCAACTTCATGAATTTCGGTCCCGCAAACAAAAAAGAAAGGGGGGAAGGCGCCCCCTCGGGCGCCGTCCCCCCACCCATTCGAGAACCACGGCAGCGCTGCGGTGGCTCGCTTCGTTCAGGTCGTTCAGTTCGGCAGTGCAAACACCGTCAACGAACCGCCGAGTTCGGTGTACTGCGACAGCTCCTTGTAACCACCCACGGCGCCCAGACCGTCGGTGTCCTTTTGCAGACCGGCCGCCATGCCGATGCCGGCCCAGCCACCGA
>JBDSMV010000077.1:0-12582 GCA_039915715.1 Rubrivivax sp.
CCCCCCCAAGGGGAAGCGGTCCGCTTTGGGAGCGGCCCGGCAGCGGAGGGATCTGTCACCCCCAAGACGCCGGGTACGGCGTCGCCCCCCGAGGGGGAGCGGTCCGCTTTGGGAGCGGCCCGGCAGCGGACCGATCCATCATGTATGGCATCGACTGGCGTGCTCACTTTTTCCCTTTGACATGGCCTTCGAGTTCGCTGAAGGTGGGGCGGTCACCGCTGTAGAGCACCTTGCGGCCGAACTCGATCGCCACCTGCGGGGCATAGCCCTGCATGCTGGCCAGCAGCGTGGTCTTGATGCACTGCAGTTCTTTGCCGGCGTCTTCCACCTTCTGCTCCAACAGGCCACCCAACGGCTCGACAAAGCCGTAAGCCAACAGGATCCCGAGGAACGTGCCGACCAGTGCCGAGCCGATCATTCCGCCCAGCACCGCGGGCGGTTGACCCACGCTGCCCATGGTGTTGACCACCCCCAGCACCGCCGCGACGATGCCGAAAGCCGGCAGGCCGCCGGCCAGCCGCGCGATCGCGGCCACCGCGGCATGTTCTTCCTGGTGGTGGGTTTCGATCTCGCTGTCCATCAGGCTTTCGATCTCGTGCGCGTTCAGGTTGCCCGAGACCATCATGCGCAGGTAGTCGGTGATGAATTCGGTGACGTGGTGGTCCTTGCCCACCGTCGGGTACTTCTGAAACAGCGGCGAGGCATGCGGATCTTCGACATCGGCTTCGATCGACATCAGCCCTTCCTTGCGCGCCTTTTGCAGGATGTCGAACATCAGCGCCAGCAGCTCCATGTAGCGCGCCTTGCTGAACTTGCCGCCCTTGAAGCACTGGCCCAGCCCGCGCAGCGAGGCTTTGACCACCTTCATCTGGTTGTTGGCCAGAAAGGCGCCCAACGCCGCACCGAGGATCGTGATCAGCTCGAAGGGCAAGGCATGCAGGATCACGCCGATGTTGCCGCCGTGCGCGATGTACACGCCAAAGATGCAAACCAGTGCGATGACCCAGCCGACGATGACGAACATGGTGCTTGATTCGGTGAAGCAGTTGCGCTTGGGGTTGCCGGCGTGCAGGTCTGCAGTCCGGTCCCTGCGTGGTTATCGGCCGGTGGTGCGGGCGGTTGAGCGAACAGACGGCTGGCTTTCACCCGCTGTTCCGGGCAGCCGATAGACCCACAGCGCGCGGCGTCGGCCGCCCGTTCGGATGCCCTTCTCACGCGCCTTCAGACAGCCCCGCAGACACTGCTTCGCCTCAGGACCCGGCACCTCGAATTCCAGGCTCAGCAGCCAACCGCCTCGGGGCCGCCCGGCCACCGCGTGGGCAAACTTGTGGAAAGCCCGGGCCATGTTCTCAGGGCGCTGGAACAGATAGACCAGGTCGAAGTCGGCCCATGACGCGGCCCACATGTCACCGCGCCGCACCCGCGCCCCGATGCGTCGGCATCGCAGTCGCGCCAGCAGCGTCAGCGGCAGACTCCATTCCAGTCCGTGGAGCTTTGCGCGCGGCCAGACGCTGTGCAGGGCCTGAAGTCCGTGGCCCAACCCGCAGCCGGCGTCCATCACCCGTTCGGGCGGCTGCAGCACCAGGGCGTCGATGCCGACCAGCGCATCGGCCGGCGACGGAAAGAACGGCGCGTCGCGCCAGGCGCGCAGCGGGTAGGCGGCCAATAGCGGCAGCAGCAACACGAGCCAGGCCCAGGGCGGGGCAGCGGCCGAGCCCAACGCCACAGCCGACAGCGGGAAACCGAGCGCCGCAATGGCAAACCGCAACCCGCCGCGGGTGCCGGCACCGGCCACCGCGGACGCCGCGAGCATCGACCCGATCAGCGCCGGCTCAGCGGCCACGCCCGACCAACCCGCCAGCGCCAGCACAGCCCAGCCGGCGGCCCACGCCAGCAGAGCGGGCAACGGCCATGGCAGCCCGATCGGACCGCGGTGGCTATTGGAGTGGGCGCGCACAACGGCGCTGGCCTGCAACGAACGCATCGCGGCAGTGTCGACCGCTGCGGCACCGCCTCAGCAATGGATAAGCGGCACGAAACCAGCACCGCCGCCAGTCCGACGCGATGGAGCAAGCAAGCAGGCGGACGCTGTCGGCGTCCGGCTGTCGCTACCGCATCGCCAGCAAGCGTTCGTGCGGCGGGCGCACGCGCACCGATGCCGGAGCCACCGCGCCCTTGACCGCATGGCGGCTTTCGATGGTGTCGCGCAGCGTGGGTTCACCCAGCGGGTTGCCGCTGGGTGACACCAGCGCCGCCACCACCGGCAGGTTGGCGCGACGGCCCCGGGCCAGCACGATGCCCATCTCGCCGCTGACCAGCTCGACGAAACTGCCCGGCGGATACAAGCCCACGGCTTTCAGCAGCGCGCCGCCAATCTCGTCGGGCTTGCCGTCGGCACCCAGACAGGCTTCGCGCGCGGCCTGCACGGGAGACATCGGCACCCGGTTGCGGCGCCGGCTCATCTTGGCGCAGAAAATGTCGACCCGGCGCAGCAGGCTGGCCATGCGCCGCTCTGGTGACTGTGACTGCAGAAGCTCGGCACCCAGCGCGCTGTCGTGATGCAGCCGCACCACCTGCAGGCACAGCGGATCAGCGAGCCCGCTTTCGGCCAGCAGCAGCGCGCCCATCTCGGGATGGCGTTCGATCTGTCTGCGAACCTCTGGCGTGGGCGGCAGTTCCGACACCGCCAGCTGGTCCTGCAGACGCACCATCGCCACGTTCATCACCAGAGCCGCCAGCCCCAGCTTCTCGCAGGCCAGTGCGGGCCACTGCAGCAGCGGCGCGGCCTGCTCGCAGATCAGCATCGTCAGCAAGGCGTGGTGGCTGGAGTACTTCTCGGTCGAATGACCGGCCGAATAGACCAGGTGGTACAGCGAGGCGTCGGTGCGCTGCAGCACCAACGCGCGGGCCCTGGCATGCACGCCATGCAAACGCTCGATCCAGTCGCCACCGGCCTTGACATCGCGCAGCGCGGCGTCCAGTTGCAGCACCAGACGGTCCCACTTCTGGGGCAACGAAATCTCGGCCACCAACGCCGGAGCCGCGCTGGCGTCAGGCCGCACCCCGGCCAGCTCCTGCAGCGTGGCGTTCTGGCGGATGGCGCTGTCCAGCGCCGCACCGAGCCGGCGTGTCCACTCGGCGGATTCGGACTCGTCCGAGTACAGCGCCTGCTGCTGCAACTCATGCAGCTGCCCGGCGCCGCGCACGCTCTGCCCCGCTGACAGCAGCAGACGCCCTTCGGCGTCGCGCACGCCGAAGGGCAACGCTTCGTCGATGCGCAGGTACTGGCAGGAAAACGGAACGAGCTTCATGAGGGGCGCGGGTTCAGCGAGGTCGCTCGGGTTGCGGGCTTGACAGCGGCACAGGGGCATCGGCCGCTCGGCAAGTCACCGTCATCCGGACTATCGGCCGGCCGGTGGACCGCCTTGAGCGAACAGATTCAAATAGAAAGCGAGCCGGAAAGCGAACCCAAAAAAAAGCGGACCCCGAAGGACCCGCTTGAAAGCACAGCGAACTGTGCCAGGAGGAGACATGCAAAGAACTCAAGGTGTTGTCGGCAACCGGTGCCAGGACTTGAGCAGGGTCTGCCGATGAAGGGAGCCGACCGGCGTCAGGCTGCCATCTCGACGGGGAAGCGGCCCGGGTTGGTGCCGAGTGCACCCAGGCTGCCGGCCAGCTTGCCCTTGCCCGCCCTTGCCGGCGGGTTGCACAGACCGCAGACATAGTGGCGGGCGATCTCGTGTGGGTGGGTGACGTAATGGCCGCTGCACTTGCTGCAGGCGGTCATCGTCAACATGCCGTTGTCCACGAACTTCACCAGGCGCCAGGCGCGCGTCACGCTCAGCAGCGGCTCCAGACCCTGCGACGCCATTTGCTCGACATAGAGCTGATAGGCCTTGATGACGGTGTCGATCTCGTCCAGCGCCACGACCTTGTTCAGGTATTCGTGGATGTTCAGGAACAGGCTGCTGTGGATGTTGGGCTGCCAGGTCATGAACCAGTCGGTGGAGAACGGCAGTTGGCCTTTGCTGGGGCTCTTGCCCGCGACTTCCTTGTACAGGCGCAGCAGGCGCTCGTAGCTCAAGTCGGTCTCTGACTCCAGCACCTGCAGCCGTGCGCCCAGGTTGATCAGCGTGACGGCACGCTCGATCTGGCGGGCCTCGGTGAGGATGCTCTTGTTGCGGGCCATGTGCGTTCTCCTGCGGGTCTAAGAAAATTGGGTCGTCGTGATGACAGCGGTCCAAGCGCCGGGCCGCTCCCAAGCGGACCGCACCCCCTCGGGGGGCAGACTGAGGGTCACCTCAGTCGGGGGCTCGTTCAGGCTGCTTCTTGATGGCGGCCGGCCATCAGGATCGATGCGTGCAAGCGGCTCATGCCGTCGTTGGCAGCGCCCTTGCCGTGGCTGGTCAGGAGGTTCCAGACCATGTCGTCGTCCATGCGGAAGCGGCACAGCAGCGTGTTTCCGGTGGCCACTTTCATCATCTGCGCAGGGGTCAGCCCGCCGATCAGCTTGGCGGTGTCTTCGTTGACACCGAGGCGGAACAGCGCCTGTTCCAGGTCCTGGCGAACCAGGCTCTGCGCCAGCATCAGGTAGGACAGATTGGCTTCGCGGATTTCGGCCAGGATTTGTTCAGAGGTCATGTCGGGCTCCAGGGTGTGCGGTGGGGTGTGCGGTGGGGGAAGGACGCGGTGGGCGCTGCGTTGGAATGAACTGTAGGCAGCACAAAAGGGCTGCGACATCAGGTCATCTCCGTCGCTTCAGTCCCGCTTCTTCCAGCACCGCTGTAAGGCAGATTCCTACGCCGTGCTGCAGTTCGTGAACTGCGTCACGGGCGTCACCTCGGTTGGACCGACCCAAGACTTCCCGTGCCGATTGACCTGCGCCCAGCGGACTCACAAGGTTGGGACATCAACAGCAATGGAAACCCGGGAGCGAGCACCGTGGAAATAAGAGCAGCGCAAGCAAAAAGCCCCGCTATCGGCGTTGCTCGATCGGGTCGAGAACGGGGAACAAATCGTCATCTCGCGGCAGGGCAAGCGTGTGGCGAGAGTCGTCCGCGAACCCAGTCATCGCATCAGTGCGGCCGACGCGTTGTCCGCCGTCTGGGCCCTGGGCGGCTTGCGGATCGAAGCGACTACGTTGATGCCTCTGGACCCGGAGCCGATGGCCGTGGATTGATTGCCACGGATGGGCGCAGGCACGCGCGATGGCGGCTCGAACGGGTGACCGACAGCAGCACAGAATTCAGCTGCATCAGGGGGCAATCGCCAGAAGCCCTCTACTCAGGCGCCGCCGGTTAGAACGCGCAGTCAGCCGCGCTCGATGCGAGCATAAGCGCTGTGGTTGTGAATCGACTCGAAGTTCTCGACATCGACCGCATAGCGCCCGATGCGCCCGTCGCGGTTCAACGCCAGCGCCACATCGCGCACCAGATCCTCGACGAACTTCGGGTTCTCATACGCGTGCTCGGTGACCCACTTTTCGTCGGCGCGTTTCAACATCGGCCAGATCTCGCTCGACGCCTGGTCTTCGGCAAAACGCACCAATTCGGTCCAGTCGACCGGCTGCAGCAACTCGGCCCGGATCGTGACGGTCGAACGCTGGTTGTGGGCGCCGTAGTCCGAGATCTCTTTCGAGCAAGGGCACAGGCTCTTGACCGGCACCGCCACTTCGGCCCACAGCGTGGTGGCGGGTTCGGCCCCTGCACTTGCGCCTGCACCTGCACGCGTGTCGCAGACGAATCGACCGCGGTAGTCCAGCAGACTCTGCACCCCGGACACCGGTGCGCGCTTCCTGATGAAGAAGTCGAAAACGGCTTCGGTGCGGCCTTCTCGTGCGCCGAGTCGTTCGAGCATCGCGGCATGGCGCTGCCGCAGGGTCGGCAGGTCGAGCGCCGTGCCGGCCAGCGCCATCTCGTCGAGCCAGGCGACGAAACGCGACATGTGGGTGCCCTTGACCTCGGCAGGCAGCGCCACGTCCAGGGTCCAGGTGCCGACCGTCGGCTGCACTGCGCCCCCCACCTGCAGCAACAGCGGATAGCGCACGTCCTTGATGCCCACGCGCTGGATCGCGACATGGCGGTGGTCGGCCTCGCTCTGCGTGTCCGGAATCGGCAGGACCGGCATGTGGAGCATGTCTTTCAGGTCACTCATGGTGTCAGGCGACCAGCGCCGGGCGGCTGCCGTAGCGCTTGACGATCGATTGTTCGATGCCGGCCGCGTCGAGTCCGCAATCCTTCAGGATGCCGGCCGGGTCGCCGTGTTCGGTGAAGACGTCGGGCAGACCCAACTGCAGCACCGGCACCGCCAGTCCGGCTTCGGCCAGGCATTCCAGCACCGCGCTGCCGGCGCCGCCCATCACGCAGCCTTCTTCGACCGTGACCAGCCCGTCGTGGCTGCGCGCCAGGCGCAGCACCAGTTCGGCATCCAGCGGCTTGACAAAGCGCATGTCGGCCACCGTGGCACCGAGCTTATCGGCCGCGGCCAGTGCCGCATGCAACAAGGTGCCGAAGGCGAGGATGGCGATGCGCCGGCCCGGGCGCGGGTCGCTGCGTGAGGTGCCTTCGCGCCGCACCACGCCCTTGCCCCAGGGCCATTCGACCAGCGGCTTGTCGATCGCAGCGCCGACCCCGGTCCCGCGGGGGTAGCGCACCGCCACCGGACTGTCATGGCGAAAGGCCGTGGTCAACGCCTGGCGGCACTCGTTCTCGTCGCTCGGCACCAGCAGGCTGCAGTTGGGCACGCAGCGCACGAAGGCGATGTCGTAGGCGCCCGCGTGGGTGGGGCCATCGGCACCGACGATGCCGGCGCGGTCGAGCGCAAACATCACCGGCAGGTTCTGGATCGCCACGTCGTGGATCAGCTGGTCGTAGCCGCGCTGCAAAAAGGTGCTGTAGATGGCCACCACGGGTTTGAGACCCTCACACGCCATGCCGGCCGCGAAGGTCACGGCATGCTGCTCGGCGATGCCGACATCGTGATACCGGTTCGGGAAGCGCTTGTGGAACTCGACCATGCCAGAGCCTTCGCGCATGGCCGGTGTGATGGCCACCAGGCGCGGGTCGGCTTCGGCCATGTCGCACAGCCACTGGCCGAACACTTGGGTGAAACTGGGCTTGCCGGGTTTGCTGACCGGAAAACCATGCGCCGGGTCGAACTTGCTCGATGCGGCGTGGTACTTGACGGGGTCGGCCTCGGCCAGCTTGTAGCCGTAGCCTTTCTTTGTCACCACATGCAGGAACTGCGGGCCGCGTTTGGCGCGCAGGTTCTCCAGCGTCGGGATCAAGGCGTCGAGATCGTGGCCATCGATCGGGCCGACATAGTTGAAGCCGAACTCTTCGAAGATCGTGCCGGGCACGACCATGCCCTTGGCATGCTCCTCGAAGCGCCGCGCCAGCTCGAACAGCGGCGGCGCGTTCTTCAGCACCCCCTTGACGCCCTGGCGCGCGGTTTCGTAGAAGTGGCCGCTCATCAGGCGCGCCAGGTACTTGTTCAACGCGCCCACCGGCGGGCTGATCGACATGTCGTTGTCGTTGAGCACCACCAGCAGGTCGGCGTTGACACCGGCATGGCTGACACCCGCGTTGTTGAGCGCTTCGAAGGCCATGCCCGCGCTCATCGCGCCGTCGCCGATCACCGCCACCGCATGGCGGTCTTCGCCCTTCAACTTGGCGGCCAGCGCCATGCCGAGCGCGGCGCTGATGCTGGTGCTGCTGTGCGCCGTGCCGAAGGTGTCGTATTCGCTTTCGGCGCGGCGCGGAAAACCAGCCACACCACCGGCCTGGCGCAGGGTGTCCATGCGGTCGCGGCGGCCGGTCAGGATCTTGTGCGGGTAGGTCTGGTGGCCCACATCCCACACCAGCCGGTCGTGCGGGGTGTTGAAGACGTAATGCAACGCCACCGTCAGCTCGACCGTGCCCAGGTTGCTGCCCAGGTGACCGCCGGTCTGGCTGACGGTCTGCAGCACATAGGCCCGCAGCTCGGTGGCCACCGTCTGAAGATCGGCGCGGCTCAGGCGGCGCAGGTCGGCCGGGCTGTCGATGGTGTGCAGCAGGTCAGACATCGGATGGGTGATCAACTCTCGCGTTCGACCACCTGGTCGGCCAGCGCGGCCAGGAGGCCGGCAGACGCTGCCACGCCGCTGCGTTCGAGCGCGGCATGGGCCTGCTGCCGCAGCCGTTCGGCATGCGCATGCGCAGCCTGCAGCCCCAGCACCGAGACATAGGTGGGTTTGTTGTGGTGGCGGTCCTTGCCGGCGGTCTTGCCGAGCGTGGCCGAGGCCTGGGTCACATCCAGGATGTCGTCGACGACCTGAAAGGCCAGCCCG
Source organism: Rubrivivax sp. (assembly GCA_039915715.1). Taxonomy (GTDB): domain Bacteria; phylum Pseudomonadota; class Gammaproteobacteria; order Burkholderiales; family Burkholderiaceae_C; genus Rubrivivax. Next base: position 8,327 of record JBDSMV010000077.1, read on the forward strand.
ATGGCCGCTCCGTAGTCCGACAGCGCCGCAGTCAGCGCAGCTCCAGCCGCCCCAGCGCGCGTGCCGCCCGGTGCACAGGCCACCCCCATCAGCACGCTGGCATGCAGCAACGCGCCGGTCTTTCGGCGGTGCATGTCGCACAGCGCGGCTTCGTTCAGCGGCTGGCCGATGCTCGCCAGGTCGATGGCCTGCCCGCCCGCCATCCCGGCATGGCCGGCTGCTCGCGCCAGCAGCCCCACCAGCCGCGATTGCAGCGCAGGCTCCAGGCCCGTCTCGGGGGTCAGCACTTCGAAGGCCAGCGCCTGCATGGCGTCGCCCGCCAGCATCGCCTGCGCCTGGCCGAATTCCACATGCACCGTCGGCTTGCCACGGCGCATCACGTCGTCGTCCATGCACGGCATGTCGTCGTGCACCAATGAATAGGCATGGACCAGTTCGACCGCCACCGCAGCGCGCAACGCGGCCGTGCGGTCACCGGACACGGCCTGGCATGCGGCCAGCACCAGCAGCGGGCGCAGCCGCTTGCCGCCGTCGAGCACGCCGTAGCGCATCGCCAATCCGAGCCCCGCTGGCGCGTCAGCCGGAACCCAGCATTCGAGTGCGGCTTCGACCGCGAGCCGCTCGGTGGCGGCCCAACTGGCGAAGTCGCCCGCATCGGAGCGGTCGGGCTCGACGGTTTCAGCCCGACACGCGAGCACTTCGGGATGGCCGCTCATGCAGCGGTCCAGGCCTTGAGCTGACCGTCGTCCAGCAGCTTGACCTGGGCTTCGACCGCCTGCAAGCGCGTGCGGCAATAGCCCAGCAGTTGCGTACCACGGCGGTAGCCGTCCAGCAACTGGTCCAGCGGCAGTTGCCCGCCTTCCATCTGCAGCACCAGCCTGTCCAACTCGTCCAGAGCCTGCTCGTAGCTGGCAGGCTCGTCGGCAACAACCATCGAAGGCGTCGTTGCGGGAGACGATGGGTCGTCAGGCGAGGCGACAGGCTGGGGGGTCCGGGATGCGATGCTGCGGGCCATTTCAGAAGGTGAAATCGAGGAACCGATTCTAGACAATGCGGATCAGCCCTCATTCACTCGCCAAGCATGGCGCCTGTGGAGCCGATCGAACGCAGACTGCACCGCTAGAATCACGCCCTCTTTCACCGGCTGCCAGGCTTGTCGTGCAGCCGCCACACATTTGTCGCTCGCGGGGCCACCGGGCGGCAGGGTCGACTCTTTGAAGAAGGAGGATCCCGTCGGATCATGTCGGACCTGAGCACCAGTCTCCAAGCTCTCCAACGCAGCCAGGCGCAACTCCCAGTCAGCAGCTATTTCGACGACGCCGTCTATCGGCGCGAGGCCGACCGCATCTTCAAACCCGGGCCGCACTATGTCGGCCACCGGTTGGCCGTGCCCGAGATCGGCGACCACCTGGCGCTGACACAGGAAGGCGAAGGCCGCGCGCTGGTGCACACCGGCAGCGGTGTCGAATTGATCTCGAACGTCTGCCGTCACCGCCAGGCGGTGATGCTGACGGGCCGCGGTCGCGTCGACGGCAAGCCCGGTGGGCCCGCGGCATCGCACATCGTGTGCCCGCTGCACCGCTGGACCTACGACCTGCACGGGCAACTGGTGGGTGCACCCCATTTCGACGAAGACCCGTGCCTGAACCTGCGCAACTATCCGCTGCAGCAGTGGCAGGGTCTGCTGTTCGAACAGCGCCCAGGCGGCCGCGAGGTGGCGGCCGACCTGGCACGGCTGGGCGCTGCCGCCGATCTCGATTTCAGCGGCTTCGTCTACGGCAGCGCCCACCTGCACGACTGCGCCTACAACTGGAAGACCTTCATCGAGGTCTACCTGGAGGACTACCACGTCGGGCCCTTCCACCCGGGCCTGGGTGGCTTCGTCGCCTGTGACGACCTGCGCTGGGAATTCGGTCGCCACCACTCGGTGCAGACCGTGGGGCTGCAGCCGTCGCTGGCCAAGGCCGGCAGCCCGGCCTACCGCCGCTGGCAGGACGCGGTGCTGTCGCAGAGCGAGGGCCGGGCGCCGAAACATGGCGCCATCTGGCTGACGCTGTATCCGGGAGTGATGGTCGAGTGGTATCCCCACGTGCTGGTGGTGTCGACGCTGTTTCCGCGCGGTCCGCAGCGCACGCTCAACCTGGTGGAGTTCTACTACCCCGAAGCGATCGCCGCCTTCGAGCCCGAGTTCGTGCAGGCGCAGCAGGCCGCCTATCTGGAAACCTGCGAAGAAGACGACGAGATCGCGTTGCGCATGGACGCCGGTCGCAAGGCGTTGATGGACCGCGGCGACGACGACGCCGGGCCCTACCAGAGCCCGATGGAAGACGGCATGCAGCACTTCCACGAGTGGATCCGGCGCGAGTTGGATCTCGGTTGAGAGACGCCGCCTGACCGCCTTGCGCTCGCGCCTGGCGCCGTCGTTGTTGATGGCCGGCGCTGCCCTGTTGTTCGCGCTGATGAGCGCGGTGGTGAAGCTGGCCTCGCCGCTTTACGGGGCGGGTGAACTGGTGATGTACCGCTCGCTGGTCGGCCTGCTGTTGATGGTGTGGTTGCTGCGGCTGCGGGGCATCGACTGGCGCACCCCCGTGCCCGCCATGCACCTGGTTCGCAGCATCACCGGAACGGTGTCGATGTACTTGTGGTTCCAGGCCCTGGCTGCCCTGCCGCTGGCCACAGCCACCACGCTCAACATCATGTCGTCGGTCTGGATCGCGCTGTTTCTGCTGGCAGCGCCGCGCTGGCGGTCCTGGCGCGGCGCGGTGCCGCCGCCGCACGCCGGACAGAGTCCGCTCGACGCTCGCCTGGTGCTGGCGGTCGGTGCCGGCTTCGTCGGCGTGGCACTGGTGCTGCAGCCGACGATCGAAGCGCAGCAGTTCGCAGGCGGGGTGTTCGGGCTGGCTTCGGGGCTGCTGGCGGCCACTGCTTACCTGCAGGTGACGTCGCTCGGCCGGGTCGGTGAACCGGGCGAACGCGTGGTGCTGTACTTCAGTGCCAGCGGCGTCGTGCTGGGCCTGGTGCTGTCGGCTTTCACCGGGGGCTTGCATGCCCACACCCCGCGCGGCGCGCTGCTGCTGCTGGTGATCGGCTGCCTGGCCACCGCCGCGCAGTGGATGCTGACCCGCGCTTACTCCACCGGGGCCACGCTCGGCGTCGCGTCGTTGCAGTACCTGGGCGTGGTGTTCGCGTTCGGCATCGGCGTGCTGGCGTTCGGCGACCCGGTGACGGGCGCAGCGCTGGCGGGTATGGTGCTGATCGTCGGCGCGGGGGTGGCAGCCACCTTCCTGCGGCCGAGCATTCGCCGCCCGGCCGAGCCGCTGCGCGGCACCGACTGACTTCCCTTGCGTTGAGAGCATCCCATGGCCCACGACACCCTGATCTCTGTTGAGCAGCTGCAACGCCTGCAAGCTGGCGCCTCGCCGCTGGTCGTGCTGGACTGCGGCTTCGACCTCGCCGATCCGGCCGCCGGCCGCCGCGGCTTCGAAGCCGGGCACATCGCCGGCGCCCGGTACGCCGATCTGGAGCAGCACCTCTCGGGCGCGAAGACCGGTCGCACCGGCCGCCACCCGTTGCCCGACCGCGCAACCCTTGCCAGGCAGGCCGGCGAGTGGGGCATCGCACCCGGCGTGCAGGTCGTCACCTACGACGCGCACGGCCTGCCCTATGCCGCGCGGGCCTGGTGGCTGCTGCGCTGGCTGGGCCACGACGCGGTGGCGGTGCTCGATGGTGGCGCCGGGGCCTGGAGGGCCGCCAGTGGCGCGTGGGCCACCGACACCACCGCGCCAGCGCCACAACCGCCCTACCCCGCAACAGCCGAAGGCGCGATGCCGACCATCGACGCTGAACACCTGCTGGCGGGCCTGGGCACGCTGCGGGTGCTGGACGCTCGTGCCGCCGAACGCTTTCGGGGCGATATCGAACCGCTGGACCCGGTGGCGGGCCACATTCCCGGCGCGCAGTTGCGCTTCTTCAAAAACAACCTGCAGGCCGACGGGCGCTTCAAGCGGGCAGCCGAGTTGCGCAGCGACTTCGAAGGTCTGATCTCCGGTGTCGACCCTGCGACAGGCGTGGTGCAGCAATGTGGTTCAGGCGTCACAGCCTGCCACAACCTGCTGGCGATGGCGCATGCCGGTCTCGGCATCAGCACCCTGTACCCGGGGTCGTGGAGCGAGTGGTGCAGCGACCCGATGCGCCCGGTGGCCAGGGGGGACGGCGGATGACACGGGCCAGCTCCCTCATCGGCTGGCTGTTTGCCG
>JBDSMV010000010.1:0-14325 GCA_039915715.1 Rubrivivax sp.
GTGCCGGACGAAGTGGCCCTGCAGGCGCTGCAGGCCGCGGTCAAACGCGGCGTCCGGGTGCGCATCCTGGTGCCCGGCCCGCACATGGACAAGACCACCGTGCGGCGCGCTTCCCGCGCGGTCTGGGGCAAGCTGCTGGAAAGCGGGGTGGAGCTCTACGAGTTCCAGCCCACCATGTTTCATTGCAAGGTGATGGTGGTCGATGTCACCTGGGTCGTGTTCGGCTCGTCGAACTTTGACGCGCGCTCGTTCAGCATCAACGACGAAACCAACCTGAACGTCTACGACCCGACCTTCGCGGCTGAGCAGCAGGCGGTGTTCGAGCACGATTTGAGCCGCGCACGGGCCGTCACCCTGGCCGAATGGAAACAACGCCCGTGGACAGAACGGGTTCTCGACTTCGCCGCAGGACTGCTGGCCTCGCAACTCTGAAACTGTCCAGCCACCATGGCCCTGCATCCGCTGCTTCGCATCGCCATCACCGTGCTGGTGGCCCTGCTGGCGGCACTGGCCTGCCAGGCCTTGCACACGCCGCTGCCGTGGATGATCGGCCCACTGCTGACCACCGCAACGCTCGGCATCGCAGGGGCACCGCTGCTGGGCTCGAATCGCCTTCGCAACATCGGCCAGTGGATGATCGGCGTGGCACTCGGCTTGTACTTCACACCCGATGTGGTGTCGCTGCTGGCCAGCCTGGCCCCGGCCGTGCTGGCCGGCGTGGTGTGGGCGCTGGCGATGGGCTATGCCTTCTACCGCGTGCTCCTGAAAGCCAATGGCGGCGACCACGCCACCGCGTTCTTCGCCGGTGCCATCGGCGGCGCGTCCGAGATGTCGGTGCTGGCCGAACGCAACGGCGGACGGGTCGACCGCGTGGCGGCTGCGCATTCGCTGCGGGTGCTGATCGTGGTGGTGCTGATCCCGCTCGGGTTCCAGGCTGCCGGCCTGCATGGCGCCGACGCGTCGCAGTTGGCGCTGCAGGCGGTGCACCCGCTCGGCTTGCTGGCGCTCTTGGCCGCCAGCGCAGTGGGCATCGCGATCATGCGGTGGCTCAAGGCGCCGAACCCGTTCGTGCTGGGGGCCCTTCTGATGACCATTGCTCTGACCGCATCCGGCGTCGAGCTGTCGGCCCTGCCCAAGGCGGCGTCCAATGCCGGGCAACTCTTCATCGGCGTGGCGCTCGGCACGCGCTTCACGCCGGCCTTTGCGCGTGCCGCGCCGCGCTGGCTCGGCACGGTGGCGGTGGGCACGCTGGTGATGATCGGGGCTTCGGGTGTTTTTGCATGGCTGCTGGCGCAGGGCGCCGGGCTGCATCCGGCGTCGGTGGCACTCGGCACCGCACCTGGCGGCATCGCCGAGATGTGCATCACCGCCAAAGTGCTGCAGCTGGGAGTGCCGGTGGTGACCGTCTTTCACGTGGTGCGCTATGTGGCAGTGCTGACGCTGACCGCGCCGCTGTACCGCTGGCTGAGCTCACGGCGGCTGGCGGCTGGGGCGCCCTGAGGATCTTCGCGTCGGCTGCGGCTGTCGGGCCGCGGCCGGGCGGCTATGCTCGCGCCGGCCCGTTGCCCGAGTGGCATGCCGGCACCCGTTGCCGCTAGCGGCGCGCGGGTCAGATTCCGCCCTGCACGGCCCATGCCGCCATCGCACCCCCCGTCCATCCCCGCCGATGCCGCCAGCCGCCGCGCAGCCCCGCTGCTCGAAGCCGTGGACCTGGGCGGTGACCGGGGCGGCAGGCGCTTGTTTCGGCACCTGAACCTGCAGCTGCGGCCGGGTCAGGTGGTGTGGCTGCGGGGCCGCAACGGCCGTGGCAAGACCAGCCTCCTGCGCCTGCTGGCGGGGCTGGCAACGCCGGTGGCCGGCAGGGTGCAGGTCGACGGCGTGGTGTTGCGCCAAAGCGGCCCCGGCTGGCGCCAGCGGCTGCACCACATCGGTCATCCGAATGCGCTGAAAGACGACCTGTCGGTGGCCGAATCGCTGCGTTTCTTCGCCGCGCTGCAGGGCCGCCGCTTCGACAACGCCGAAGGCCGTGCGGCGCTCGGCCGGCTGGGCATCGAGCCGCTGGCGGCTGCGGCAGTGGGCACCTTGAGCCAGGGCCAGCGGCGGCGGGTGGCGCTGGCGCGGCTCGCGCTGTCGCTATCCGAGCCGCAGCCGTCGGTGTGGTTGCTCGATGAACCCTTCGACGCGCTCGATGAAGACGGCATCCGCCGCTTGAACAGCCTGCTCACCGACCACGCCCGGCGTGGCGGCAGCACGCTCCTGACCAGCCACCAGGCATTGAGCCTCACGGACCCGGCGCCATGGGTGTTCGACCTCGACGACACAGCGGCCGTCGCAACACTGGCCCCATTGCGATGACCGCGCTCTTCATGGCAATCCTGCGGCGCGAGTTGCGTTTGGCTGCGCGCCGCCCGGTCGACGCCTGGCTGCCGGTGGCGTTCTTCATCGTCGCGGCCAGCCTGTTCCCGCTCGGCGTCGGCCCCGAGCCGACCACCTTGCGCGTGATGGCACCGGGTGTGGCCTGGGTCGGCGCGCTGCTGGCCAGCATGCTGTCGGTGCAGCACCTGTATGCGGCCGACCATGCCGACGGCTCGCTCGACCAGATGCTGCTGGCACCGCAGCCGGCGCTGGTGATCGTGGCTGCGAAGGCGGTGGCGCACTGGCTGATCCATGGCCTGCCGCTGATCGTCAGCGCGCCGCTGGTGGGGCTGATGTTCGGGCTGCCGGGGCTGTCGCTCGCGGTGCTGGTGGCGAGCCTGTTGCTGGGCACGCCGATCCTGAGCCTGCTGGGGGGGCTTGGCGCGGCGCTCACACTTGGCTTGCGCAGCGGCGGCATGCTGCTGATCCTGATCGTGCTGCCACTGGCTGTGCCGGCGCTGGTCTTCGGTGCCGGTGCGGTGGCGACGGTCGAGATCGGCTTGTCGCCGTCGGGCCACCTGTCGTTGCTGGGCGCACTCTTGATCGCCACGTTGATCGGCGTGCCACCGGCGACTGCGGCGGCACTGCGCATCTCCACCGAATGAAGCCGTGTCAGCATCCGGTGCGCATCGCGACCGGTGTGGCGACCTGACCTGCCGATGCGGAACCTTTTCATCACCGCGCTGACCCTGTTGGCGACCTCTGCGATGGCCATCGACCTTGCACCTTTGTGGGACTTCAACCAGCCTACCGTCAGTGAACAACGGTTTCGCGCTGCGCTAGAAACTGCGAGCGGTGACGACCGCCTGATCCTGTTGACCCAGGTCGCCCGCACGCAAGGCCTGCGCGAGAACTTCGACGGGGCCCGCGCGGTGCTGCAGCAGGTCGAGCCGTCCCTGCCCACTGCCGGCGCCGAAGCCCGCACGCGCTACTTTCTGGAGCTGGGGCGCAGCTGGGCTTCGGCCAAGCATGCGCCCGAAGCTTTGACCGACGATGCCAAAGCGCGTGCCCGCAGCGCCTTTCAATCGGCACTCGACACGGCCAAGGCTGCCGGGCTCGACAGCTTGGCAATCGACGCCGTCCACATGTTCGCGTTCATCGACACCGCCCCCGAGCAGCAGTTGCAATCGGCGCAGCAGGCACTGGCGATTGCCCAGGCGTCGAGTCAGCCAGCAGCCCAACGCTGGGAAGCCTCGGTGCGCAACAACGTCGGCCATGCCCTGCACCAGCTCGGCCGTTACGACCAGGCGCTGGACCAGTTCCGGACGGCGTTGACCCTGCGCGAGCAGCGCGGCAATGGCAAGGCCGAGGCCGAAGCCACCCGCACCGCGTGGTGGATGGTGGCCTGGACCCTGCGCGCGCTGAACCGCGGCGACGAGGCGCTGGCGATCCAGTTGCGGCTGGAACACGAAGCCGACGCCGCAGCGCAGCCCGATCCGTATGTCTACGAAGAACTGGCGCTGCTGTTCAAGGCCCGCGGCGACACCGAACAGGCGGCCGCTTATGAGGCGAAGAAAATGACAGTCGAGAAGTGAAGCTCACCACGTTCGCGTCCCCGCCGCGCTTCTACGCCACCACCGGTGCGTTGCTGCCGTGGCTTTGGCTGCTGGCGCTGGGCCTGGCCGCAGCCGGCCTGTGGACCGGCTTCTTCGTTGCCCCCACCGACGCCACCCAGGGCGATGCCTACCGCATCATCTTCATCCATGTGCCGGCGGCCTGGATGTCGATGGTGCTGTATGTGGCGATGGCCTTCTGGGCCGCAATCGGCTGGGCCTTCAACGCCCGCATGGCGTCGATGCTGGCGCGCGCCATCGCTCCCACCGGTGCGCTGTTCACGGTGATCGCACTGTGGAGTGGGGCGCTGTGGGGCAAGCCCACCTGGGGCACCTGGTGGGTGTGGGACGCGCGGCTCACGTCCGAGCTGATCCTGCTGTTCCTTTATCTGGGGTACCTGGCATTGGTCAATGCCATCGACGACCCGCGGCGCTCGGACCAAGCCGGCGCGCTGCTGGCGGTGGTGGGGGTGGTCAACATCCCCATCATCTATTTCTCGGTGCAGTGGTGGAACACCCTGCACCAGGGCGCCACCATCAGCGCCACCGCGGCGCCGAAGATGGCCAGCACCATGCTCAGCGCAATGCTGCTGATGACCCTGGCCTGTTGGGCCTACGCGTTCGCGGTGGTTTTCATGCGGGCCCGCGCCATCGTGCTCGAGCGCGAACGCGGCAGCGCCTGGGTGGCGCAGCAACTGGCGCAGCAGGCGGGTCGGCCGGGAACACGCACGAAAGTGGGAACCGGCAGGGGGTTCGAATGATCTGGCACAGTGCCGCCGACTTCTTCGCCATGGGCGGCTACGGCCTTTTCGTCTGGGGCACGTATGGCGTGGCGCTGGTGCTGATGGTGGCCGAACCGCTGCTGGCAAGGCGCCGCCGCCTTCTGGCCCTGGCTGATGCAAGTGATGCCCGCCACGTCCCTGCCAGCGAATCGGCGCTTTCCGACGGCTAGCATCGCCTTCCCACCGATGAACCCACCCCGATGAAACCGCGACACAAACGCCTGGCCCTGGTCGGCGGACTGCTGCTGTCGGTCGGCGCGATCGTTGCGCTGGTCTTCAACGCCTTCCAGAGCAACCTGGTGTTCTTCTATTCGCCGACCCAGGTGATGGCCAGGGAAGCCCCTGCCGGCCGCAGCTTCCGCCTCGGCGGGCTGGTCGTGGCCGGCAGTGTCAAGCGCGAAGGCGTGGCGGTCGACTTCGTCGTCACCGACACTGCGCGCAGCGTGCCGGTGCGCTTCAGCGGCATCCTTCCGGACCTGTTCAAGGAAGGCAAGGGCGTGGTGGCGCAGGGCCAGCTGCAAGACGGCGTGTTCGTGGCGCGCGAGGTGCTGGCCAAGCACGACGAGAACTACATGCCGCCCGAGGCTGCCGAAGCGCTCAAGCGGGCGGCGAAGCACGAGCCGTTGAAGTCGGACAGTTTGGTGCTGAACGAGGGTGCAGGCGGCTCCGTGGGCAACTCGCCCGGCGCCAGGCCGCAGCCATGATCCCCGAGCTGGGCCACTTCGCGCTCTGGGCTGCGTTCGCCGTGGCGATCGTGCTCGGGGTGGTGCCGCTGGTGGGCGCGCAAACCCATCGCATCGGGTGGATGGCGTTGGCGCGGCCGGCGGCCTACGCGTTGGGGCTGTGCGTTGGCATCGCCTTCATCAGTCTCGCCAGCAGTTTCGTGTTGAACGATTTTTCGGTGCTGTATGTCGCCGAGCATTCCAACACCAGCCTGCCGGTGGCCTACCGCATCGCCGGGGTCTGGGGCGGGCATGAAGGCTCGCTGCTGCTGTGGGCGCTGATGTTGGTGGTGTGGGCGGCCGCGGTGGCGCGTTTCAGCCGCGCGCTGCCGTTGCCGGTGCTGGCGCGGATCTTGTCGGTCATGGGGCTGATCGCGGTCGGCTTCCTGGCCTTCACCCTCATCACCTCGAACCCCTTCGAACGCCTGTTTCCCGCCGCTGCCGATGGCCGCGACCTGAACCCGCTGCTGCAGGACCCCGGCATGGTGATCCACCCGCCGATGCTCTACATGGGCTATGTCGGCTTCTCGGTGGCGTTCTCGTTCGCGGTCGCAGCGCTGATCGGCGGCAATCTCGATTCGCAATGGGCACGCTGGACCCGGCCCTGGACGGTGGCGGCGTGGATGTTCCTGACCGTCGGCATCGCGCTCGGCTCCTGGTGGGCGTATTACGAACTCGGCTGGGGCGGCTGGTGGTTCTGGGACCCGGTCGAGAACGCGTCCTTCATGCCGTGGCTGGTCGGCACCGCGCTGATCCATTCGCTGGCCGTGACCGAGAAGCGAGGGGCCTTCAAATCGTGGACGGTGCTGCTGGCGATCATGGCCTTCTCGCTGTCGTTGCTGGGCACCTTTCTGGTTCGCTCGGGGGTGCTTTCTTCGGTTCACGCCTTCGCGTCCGACCCCAGCCGCGGCTTGTTCATCCTCGGCTTCCTGGTGGTGACGGTCGGCGCTTCGCTGACGCTCTATGCCTGGCGGGCGCCAAAGGTGGGGCTGGGTGCGCGCTTCGAATTGTTGTCGCGCGAAACCTTCTTGCTGGCCAACAACGTGATGCTGGTGGTGGCGATGGGGGCGGTGCTGCTGGGCACGCTGTACCCGCTGGCGCTCGACGCCATGAACCTGGGCAAGATCAGCGTCGGACCGCCGTATTTCGACTCGGTCTTCATGCCGTTGATGGCGCCGGTGGTGTTCTTGATGGCGATCGGCCCGCTGGCGCGCTGGAAGCAGGCGTCGGTGCCCGACCTGGCGCGCCGGCTGCGCTGGGCGGCGGTGGTGGCGGTGCTGGCCACGTTGGGCACCGCGCTGCTGGAAGGCCGCGTAGGACTGGTGTCGGGCATCGGCCTCTTGATGGCGTTCTGGCTGGTCGCCGGCATCGGCACCGACCTCTGGGAACGCGTGAGGCCGAAGGGCAGCGGCTCGACGCGCCAGGGTTTCGCCGAACGCTGGGCGCTGCTGCCGCGCGCGGCGCTCGGCATGATGGTGGCGCACCTGGGGGTGGCGGTGTTCATCTTCGGCGTCACGCTGGTCAAGGGCTATGAGGTCGAGCGCGATGTGCGCATGAATATCGGCGACAGCACCACGATCGACGGCACCACCTTCACGCTGCGCGGTTTGCGTGAACGGCAGGGTCCCAACTACGTGGCGGTGCAGGGCTGGGTCGAGGTCACGCAGGGACAGGGTCAGGCTGCCCGCAAGGTCGCCGACCTGCTGCCCGAGAAGCGCATGTACCGCGTGCAGCGCAACCTGATGACGGAAGCCGCCATCCGCACCCGCCTGTCGGGCGACCTGTATGTGTCGCTCGGCGAACAGCTGGCCGACGGTGCCTGGACCGTGCGGGTTTATGTCAAGCCCTTCGTCACCTGGATCTGGCTCGGTTGCCTGACGATGGCGATCGGGGGCGGCATCGCGGCATCCGACCGGCGGTATCGCAAGACATCGCGGGATGCGGCGCGGGAAGCGGCAACCGACGCACTGCTGCCGGTGAAGTCGACTCTCGATCCGGCGCGCGCGCTGCCGCCGCAGCCGTCAGCGATCTGACGCGCACCGACATCCGGACATGAAGGGCCTCAAGTTCGTCATCCCGCTGCTGCTGTTCGTGGCCTTGGTCGTGCTGCTGGGCGTGGGCCTCAAGCGCGACCCGAAGGAAGTGCCGTCGCCGCTGATCGGCAAACCGGCGCCGGCGTTCAAGCTCGCGACCCTGGCCGACCCGGCGCAGCAGGTGCAGCGTGACGACCTGCTCGGCAGCGTGTGGATGCTCAACGTGTGGGCATCGTGGTGCGTGGCCTGCCGGGTCGAGCATCCGCTGCTGGTGGAGTTCTCGCGCCGCAATCCGGTGGCGATCTATGGTCTCAACTACAAGGACGACCCGGCTGCGGGGCGCCAATGGCTCGACCGCCTGGGCAACCCGTACCGCGCATCGCTGGTCGACAGCGATGGCCGTGTCGGCATCGACTTCGGGGTCTACGGAGTGCCCGAGACTTTCATCGTCGACAAACGCGGCGTCATCCGCTTCAAGCAGATCGGCCCGGTGACGGCCGAAGTGCTGGCGCGCAAGATCGAGCCGCTGTTGAAGGCCCTGAATGCCGAGCCCGCGGGGCTCCCCATCCGATCGCCGGCACCCGATGCCTGACGCTGAGGGTCGGCACGGCGGCGCGTGTGCGCGCCCGCTGCGGCGCCAATCGCTGCGCGTCGGGTTGCAGAAGGTCGGGCCGGTGCTGGCTGCTGTCGCTGTGATCGGGGCATTGATGCTGACCGCTGCCAGTGCCCGCGCCAACGAAGCCGCCCCGCTGGCCGACGACCCGGCGCTGGAAGCGCGCGTGATGCGCATCGCCGCCGAGTTGCGTTGCCTGGTGTGCCAGAACCAGACCATTGCCGATTCGCATGCCGATCTGGCGGTCGACCTGCGCCGGCAGGTGCGGCAGATGCTGTCCGAAGGCCAGTCACAACAGCAGGTGCTGGACTACATGACTGCGCGCTATGGCGACTTCGTGCTGTACCGCCCGCCCTTGAAGGAAAGCACCGCGATCCTGTGGTTCGGCCCGGCGCTGCTGCTGGTCGGAGGGTTCTCGGTGCTGGTGGTGGTGCTGCGGCGCCGCTCGCGGTTGCCCGCCGATCGGTTCGAAGCCGACGACCTCGACCCAGGCGACGCGCCCGACGCCCTGCCGCAGAACCCGCACACCCATCGATGACCGATTCGATCGCGACGCTGCGCGAGCAGCTCAGGCAATTGCGCCAGGCCCATGCCGCCGGCACGCTCGACGCTTCCACCTTCGCGGCGCTGAAGGGGCCGCTGGAGCAGCGGCTGCTGGATGTGGTGCTGGGCCCGGGCGGCGACCCCACCGTCGGCGCCACCGCAGACGCCGCCATGCCCATTGCTGCGCCAGTCGCACCCGGGGCGACCCCATCCGCGGCCACCGTTGCGGCGCTTGCAGCCCCGCCCCCCGGCCGGGCACTCACCCGCCTGTGGATCTCGGCCACGGTCTTTATCGTCGGGGTGGCACTGGCCGGCTACGCATGGATGGGGTCGCCCGGCGCCATCGGCCAACCGCCGTCCGGCTTCACGCAGGCGAGCCCCGCGGCAGCGGCAGCCGGTGGCACCGACGTGGCGGGCGGGTCTGCCGCGTCGGCTGCGGCGCCCGCCCAGCCGGTCACCCGCGAACAGATCGACTCGATGGTGACCCGGCTCGCGGACCACCTGCAAGCCCAGCCCGACGACGCCGATGGCTGGGTCATGATGGGCCGCAGCCAGATGGCCTTGGAGCATCCGGCGGCCGCCATCACCGCCTACCGCCGTGCGCTGGCTTTGCGCCCGAAGGATGCGGGGCTGCTGGCCGACACCGCTGATGCGATCGCCGCCGGCAGCGAGCGCGGGCTCGAAGGCGAGCCGATGGCGCTGATCGCGCAGTCGTTGCAGATCGAGCCCGGCAACCTGAAAGCGTTGGCGCTGTCGGGCAGCGCGGCCCTCAACCGCGGCGACTTCGCCGGCGCCGCGCAATGGTGGGACCGCGTGGTCGCGATCGGCCCGGCCGACAGCCGCCTGGTGGAGCTGTCCCGCAGTGGCGCGGTGGAAGCGCGGCAGCGCGGCAAGCTGGCGGCGGCGGCAACGGCTGCGGCTTCGGCACCACCTGCAGGGACTGCTGCGCCGGCCAACACCACCGCCTCCGCGGCCTCCGCCACGGTGACTGGCACCGTCAGCCTGGCCCCCGCGTTGGCCGCCCAAGCGTCCCCTGGCGACACGGTGTTCATCTTCGCCCGGCCTGCCGATGGCGGCCGCATGCCGGTGGCGATCGTGCGGCGGCAGGTCAGCGATCTGCCCTACCGCTTCGTGCTCGACGACAGCCTGTCGATGTCGCCGACAGTGCGCCTGTCCACCGCGGGCCGCGTGATAGTCGGTGCGCGCATCAGCAAGAGCGGGCAAGCGATGCCGCAGCCCGGCGATCTGGAGGGTTCGTCGGAGCCCGTGGCCGTCGGGGCGCAGGACATCCGGATCGAGATCGGCCGCCGCCTGCCCTGACCGCGGGGCGGTGCCGGTGGTTCGGTGGCACAACCGCACGGCAGCATCGACGATGGGCTGTTTCGCTCGATAGCCCCCTGCGCCCCGGTGGTGACGGGCGAAGGTCAATGCCGCGACAATACCGACCCGGAGCACGCACCGCGGCAGTGATCGCCTGGCGGCATTCGGCGAGCTTCGATCTGGCGGTTGTTGAACGGTCGGGGTTGGCCCAATGCCTTCCTTTTCCCCATATTCATTCAACTCGACCTCATCGGAGATTCCCATGAACCGTCCCGCAGCACAAGGCTCGCGCCTCAACGTCCCTGCTCATGTCAAGCACCCGAAGCTGATCAGCTGGGTGTCCGAGATCGCCGCTCTCACCGAAGCCGCCGATGTGGTCTGGTGCGATGGCAGCAAGGCCGAGTACGACCGCCTGTGCCAGCTGCTGGTCGACAACGGCACGCTGATGCGCCTGGACCAGAAGCTGCGCCCCGACAGCTATCTGGCTCGCAGCGACGCCGACGACGTGGCGCGCGTCGAAGACCGCACCTTCATCTGCAGCACCACCAAAGAAGAAGCCGGCCCCACCAACAACTGGATGCAACCGGACCAGATGCGTGCCCTGCTGCAGACCGGCAAGGCCGACGGCGAGCCGGGCCTGTTCAAGGGCTGCATGCAGGGCCGCACGATGTACGTGGTGCCGTTTTCGATGGGGCCGCTGGGTTCGCCCATCGCCCACATCGGGGTCGAGCTGACCGACAGCGCCTATGTGGCGGTCAGCATGCGCACCATGACCCGGATGGGCACCGGCGCGCTGGAAGTGCTGGGCTCGGACGGCGAGTTCGTGCCCTGCGTGCACTCCGTCGGCGCACCGCTGGCCGAAGGCGCAACGGACGTGCCGTGGCCCTGCAACACCACGAAGTACATCGTCCACTACCCCGAAACGCGCGAAATCTGGTCCTATGGATCGGGCTATGGCGGCAATGCGCTGCTCGGCAAGAAGTGCTTTGCGCTGCGCATCGCATCGAACATGGGCAAGAACGCCGCGGCCGAAGACGGCACCGGCTGGCTGGCCGAACACATGCTGATCCTGGGCGTGACCTCGCCGGCGGGCAAGAAGTACCACGTGGCGGGGGCCTTTCCCAGCGCTTGCGGCAAGACCAATTTCTCGATGCTGGTGCCGCCGGCCGGCTACCAGGGCTGGAAGGTGACCACCGTGGGCGACGACATCGCCTGGATCAAGCCGCAGGCCGACGGCCGGCTGCATGCCATCAACCCCGAAGCCGGTTATTTCGGGGTGGCACCGGGAACCAACGACCACACCAACCCGAACTGCATGGCGTCGCTGACGCACGACGCCATCTTCACCAACGTCGCGCTCACCGACGACGGCGACGTGTGGTGGGAAGGCATGACCGACACGTTGCCGGCGCACCTGATCGACTGGCAGGGCCGCGACTGGACACCTGAGATCGCCAAGCAGAACGCCAGCGGCGGCAAACCGCGCCCGGCAGCGCACCCCAATTCGCGCTTCACGGTGGCCGCCACCAACAACCCGGTGCTCGACCCGCAGTGGGACGACCCGGCCGGCGTGCGGATCGACGCCTTCATCTTCGGCGGCCGCCGGAGCACCACGGTGCCGTTGGTGACCGAAGCCCGCAACTGGGTCGAAGGGGTGTACATGGCCGCCACCATGGGCAGCGAAACCACCGCGGCCATGAAGGGTGGCAACGGCGCGGTGCGCCGCGACCCGTTCGCCATGCTGCCCTTTATCGGCTACAACATGGCCGACTACTTTCAGCACTGGCTGAACCTGGGCGAGTCGATGAAGAAAGCCGGCGCCAAGGCCCCGGGCATCTACTGCGTCAACTGGTTCAGGAAGGGCGCCGACGGCACCTTCGTCTGGCCGGGTTACGGCGAGAACATGCGCGTGCTGGAATGGATCATCGATCGCATCGAAGGCAAGGCCGGCGGCGCCGAGAACCTGTTCGGCACCAGCCCGCGTTACGACGATTTGCGCTGGGACGGGCTCGACTTCTCGAAGCCGCAGTTCGACAGCGTGATGTCGATCGACAAGGCCGACTGGCAGCAAGAGCTGGCCTTGCATCGCGAGTTGTTCCAGACCCTTGCGCAGGGCCTGCCAGACGAGCTGCCGGCCACGCGCGAGCAGATCGAACAACGCCTGCCGGCCTGAGCATCCTTCGGCCTCGTCGGTGGGTGGGCCCCGCGGCGGCTGACGC
The DNA here is from genome assembly GCA_039915715.1 of Rubrivivax sp. Taxonomy (GTDB): domain Bacteria; phylum Pseudomonadota; class Gammaproteobacteria; order Burkholderiales; family Burkholderiaceae_C; genus Rubrivivax. Next base: position 12,201 of record JBDSMV010000010.1, read on the forward strand.
ATGAAACTGCAGCTGCTGTCGGACCTGCATCTGGAATCGGAGACCTTCGATCCCGAGCCCGCGCCGGGCGCCGAGGTGCTGATCCTGGCCGGCGACATCGACACCAGCTGGCGTGCCTACGAACGCTTCGCGGGCTGGCCGGTGCCGGTGTGGGTGGTGGCAGGCAACCACGAATTCGACCGGCGCGATGTCGATGGAGCCACCGAAGCGCTGCGCGACCACTGCGCGCGCTTCGGCCTGACGCTGCTCGAGAAGCAGTGCACCCTGCTGCAGTCGGCCGATGGCACGCAGCGCGTGCGGCTGCTTGGCTGCACACGCTGGACCGACTTCGACCTGTTCGGCGCCGAGCGACGTCCGCGGGCGATGCGCGCCGCCGAACACGTGCTGCGCCGCAGCGCCGCCACCCGCAACGGCGCGCCCTTCGACGCCGCGGCCGTGCGCGCCGAAGCACTCGCTTCCGGCAGCTGGCTGCAGCGCATGCTGAACGAGCCCGCCAACGGTTGCTGGGACCGCACCCTGGTCGTCACCCACCACGCACCCAGCCTGCGCAGTGCCGACCCTCGTTATGGCACGCAGCCCGGCAGCGCCAGCTTTTGCAATGCCGACGATGCGTTGATTCCGTTGGCCGACCTGTGGCTGCATGGCCATTTGCACTGCCGGCTCGACTACCCGGTGCCGCGGTCCGGCCGCGCGCCGGCGCGTGTCGTTTGCCAGGCGCGCGGTCTGGCAAGCAAGGGCGAGGTCGAAGGCCACGACCCGCTGGCGCTGCTCGAGATCTGATGCCTCCGATCGAGGATCCACACCAGGGCGATGCGACACTCCCGCGCCAAAGACATTCCTGCCCGCATCAAGGAGACACCGCATGAGGATCCTCACCGCCGTCGACGGAAGCAAGTTCACCAAACGCATGCTGGCCTACCTCGGCGCGCACGACGAATGGCTCGGACCGCAGCACCAGTACACGGTGATGCACGCCACATCCGGCCTGCCGGCCCGGGCCACCGCCATGCTCGACAGCAAGCTGGTTAAAAACTATTACGACGAAGAGGCTGCCAAGGTCTTCAAGCCGATTCGCAGCTTTTTTACCCGCCACGGGCTCGATGCGACGTATGTGACGAAGGTGGGCGCGGCAGCAGACGTGATCATCGCGACCGCCAAACGCGGCCACCACGACCTGATCGTGATGGGCTCGCATGGCCACAACAGCATCGGCAACCTGGTGATGGGATCGGTGGCCACCAAAGTGCTGGCCGGTTGCAGCACGCCGGTGCTGCTGATTCGCTGACCCGTCGCGCGGTCGCTAAGGGGTCGCGGAGGCCTTGGGCCGTGCAGCCAGCCCGTTGAAACAAGTGCCCATGACCCAGTCGACGATCTGCGGGTCTGTGTAGAGGCCGCCGGCCTTCAGCACCGCCGGCACCGGGTCGCAGCCTCGGGCATAGAGCGTGTACAGCACCAGCTCGGGCGGCAGCGCCGGGTCGATGTCACCGTCGGACTGGGCGGCCACGATCCAGCTGCCCAACACCTCGCTGACCTGCATCAGCAGGTCCAGGTAGGCCCGGTTGGCCATCAACTCGGCGGTCAGCGACGAGTTCTGCGAAGGCAGCAGCGGCATCTCGCCCGCCACCTGACGCTCCAGCGCCCAGCGGGTGACGGCGCGCAAACGTTCGCAAGGGCTCGAGTCGGCGTCTGCCGCCTGCAGGTCGATCATGGCCTGGGTGTGCTGCAACAGCCGCACCAGCGCCGCTGCGGCCAGGGCTTCCTTCGAGGCGAAGTGTTTGTAGAGGCTGGCCTTGGCGATGCCGACTTCGGACGCCACCTGGTCCACCGTCATCAGATCGAAACCCTTGTCGGCCAGCAGGTGGTTGACGGCATCGACGATGGCGTCTTCGCGCACCCGCAGCACCTGTTCTCGAAACGAAAGCCGGCTCATCGCCAGCAGTTTAAACGCGGTCGTCGCGAGATGAACTGATCGGTCGCGCTTGCGAAAAGCCGCTCAGGACGCCCGTCGCCGCAGCCGGGTCCACCAGGGCCGCTTGCTTGATCCGGCACCGCGACTGCGCGTTGCTGCAGGCACTTCGTCGGGCATGCGCAGGCTCAGGTCGAGGCCGAAGGCCGTGCCGTGGTC
>JBDSMV010000103.1:0-10474 GCA_039915715.1 Rubrivivax sp.
CACGACATCATTCGCGGCGGTTTCGACCGCAGCCCCATGTTCACGGGCGTCATCGCCGGGGTGGGCCCCCGGTATTGCCCCAGCATCGAAGACAAGGTCAACCGCTTCGCCGACAAAGACTCGCACCAGATCTTTCTTGAACCAGAAGGATTGAGCACCCACGAAATCTATCCCAACGGCATCTCTACCTCGTTGCCGTTTGATGTGCAACTCGAGGCTCTGCAGACCATTCGCGGGCTCGAGTCGGTTCATGTGCTGCGGCCAGGTTATGCGATCGAGTACGACTATTTCGACCCGCGGGCGTTGAAGCTCACATTCGAGACGCGGTCCATCGCCGGGCTGTATTTTGCGGGGCAGATCAACGGCACCACAGGGTACGAGGAAGCTGCGGCCCAGGGGCTGCATGCCGGCATCAATGCGGCGCTGGCGGTGTCGGGTCGGCCACCGTGGGTGGCGGGCCGCGACCAGGCTTACCTGGGCGTGCTGGCGGATGACCTGGTGACCAAGGGCGTCACCGAGCCTTACCGGATGTTCACCAGCCGCGCGGAGTACCGGCTTCAACTTCGCGAAGACAACGCCGACCTTCGCCTGACTGAAACAGGCCGCCGACTGGGCTTGGTCGATGAGAAGCGGTGGGTGGCGTTTGAATTGAAGCGCGAGCGGTTGGCCCGTTTGAGCCAGTGGGTGCAGTCCACCTGGGTGCGGCCGGAGACGGTGCCATCGGTGGATGCGGAGCGTTTGATCGGCAAGGCGCTGGATCATGAGTACGCCCTTGCGGACCTGATGAGGCGCCCCGGCGTCGGATTCGATGCAGTCGCTGCGGTTGCAGCGGTTGCAGCGGTTGCAGGGGAGAACGTTTCACGTGAAACGTTGCATCACGATTACGGCCCTGAAGCTGCCGACGACGTGATCGAACAGCTCGAGATCGGAATCCGCTATGCGGGCTACATCGACAAGCAGCAGGCCGAGGTTTTTCGCGCGGCGGGCCTTGCGGATCTGGAGCTTCCGGCCGATCTCGACTACCAACACGTGCATGCCCTGTCGTTCGAGGTGCGGCAGACGCTGCAGCGCCAGCGCCCGGAAACCGTGGGTCAAGCCGCTCGCATGTCCGGAGTCACCCCCGCAGCCGTGTCGTTGCTGTTGGTGCATTTGAAGAAGCATCGGTCGCGCCGCGCGGGATCGGGCGATAGCCCCACCCGCACCGACTCTGATCGCCTGGATGCTGCGGCCTGAGCCGATTCTCGTGGCATCTGGCATCAACTCGGCGCCGGCCGAGGGTGCTGAGCAGTCCCTGGCGGCATGGTCTGCAGAACTGGGGTTGACCCCAAGCCCGAATCAGCTGCAGGCGATAGAGCGCTTTCTTGACTTGTTGATGCGGTGGAACCGCACCTACAACTTGACGGCGGTGCGAGATCGAGGCGCAATGCGCACGCAGCATGTGGTTGACTGCCTTGCCTTGGTTCCGCCGTTGCTGCGGCACGCGGCGACGCATCGGGTCGAATCCGTGCTCGACGTGGGCAGTGGGGGCGGGTTGCCCGGTGTGCTGATCGCCATCCTCAACCCGGCGCTGGCCGTCACTTGCGTCGACGCGGTAGCGAAAAAGGCGGCCTTTGTCCGCCATGTGGCGGGGGCGCTGGAGCTGCGCAATCTGCAATCGACACACGCTCGGGTGCAGGATCTCTCGGTAGAGCGACCCCGTTATGACCTGATCACGTCCCGCGCCTTCGCGTCTTTGCTCGATTTTGTGTTGTGGACCGAAGGAACCCTGCAAGCGGGGGGCGCCTGGGTGGCCATGAAGGGGGCCCATCCCCACGCGGAGCTGGACGCGTTGCCGCCGTGGGTGGAGGTGTTTCACGTGGAACCGCTCCAGGTGCCGGGCCTCTCAGCGCGCCGTTGCCTGGTATGGATGAAACGAGGGGCTGAGAGTGATGCTCTGCCGTCGGCTGCTCGTGTCTAAGCCGGCGATCGGCGCCATTTCTGCGCTACCCTTTCCGCCCAGGGCGCCGTCCCGACCTGCGGTGTTTGCACCGAGCTGGCTCCGTCAATCTGCACATGCCCTGCCCTCATCATCCCCATAGAACCATTCGCCGTCGGCCCAAAAACGGCGTGGCCAGCGCGCGACCGTGCCGCCCGAGCAGACCATGAGCAGCGCGCGTGTGTTTTGTATCGCCAACCAGAAAGGTGGCGTCGGCAAAACCACCACCACCGTCAATCTGGCTGCCGGGTTGGCGCAGATGGGGCGCCGGGTGCTGGTGGTTGATCTGGATCCGCAGGGCAACGCCACGATGGGATCGGGCATCGACAAACGCTCGCTGGCCGCGACGGTCTATGACGTGCTGCTGGAATCGGCATCGATCGCCGAGGCGCGACAACCCAGTCCCAAGGGCGGCTACGACGTATTGGGCGCCAACCGCGAACTGGCCGGAGCCGAAGTTGAACTGGTCGAGTTGGAGCGGCGTGAGCGCCGCCTGCGTGGCGCATTGGCCGCGGTTCGCAACGATTACGACTTTGTGCTGATCGACTGCCCGCCCAGCCTCAGCCTGCTGACACTCAACGGCCTCTGTGCGGCGCACGGCGTGATCGTGCCGATGCAATGCGAATACTTCGCCTTGGAGGGGCTGTCGGACTTGGTCAACACCATCAAGCAGGTGCATGCCAACCTCAACGCCGACCTGCAGATCATCGGCCTTGTGCGGGTCATGTTCGACCCGCGCATCACCCTTCAACAGCAGGTCAGCGAACAGCTCAAATCTCATTTCGGCGGCAAGCTGTTCGACACGGTCATTCCACGCAACGTGCGGTTGGCTGAAGCGCCCAGCTATGGCCAGCCGGGTGTCACTTTTGACCCGTCCTCGAAGGGTGCTCAGGCATTCGTCGAATTCGCACGCGAGATCGCGCGTCGCCTCGCTTGAGCCCATTCGCAACCATCATCGAAGGCTGCGGTTTCGATCCGCTGCTGCTGTCTCGCATCGAGGACGCCGGGATCAATGCCAGCGCGCCGCCCCAGCAACGCTGGCTCGATGGTTGGCTGCTGCGCTTTTCTCCAGGCAAGGCGCGTCGAGCGCGCTGCATCAATGCCGTCGCCGAGGGTCGCCTGCCTTGGGATCGCAAACTGGACTTGTCACGAGCGGCGTACCAAGACCTGAAACTGCCGTTGGTGATGCGCATCACGCCGTTCACCTTGCCCTCGGCGCTGGACGATTCGCTGGCCGAGGCGGGTTATCCGGCTATCGATCCGACACTGGTGATGGTCAACGCCGATCTGGCCACGAGCGGCGGTGTCACATCGGTCGATCCGTCGTCGGGTGCAACGCCGGATAGTCTGGTCTGGCTTCAACCTGGTATCAGTGCCTACGCTGCGCTGATCGGAGGCTTGCGGGGGTCATCGGCCGCTCAGATCGCGGCGCATGAAGAACGTCTCCAGCACGCACCGGTGCCGGCTGTGCGTTGGGCACTGGCGCAGGGAGCCCAGGGTAACGCGGTTGCCTGCGGGCAATCGCAGCAGGAGGGCGACGTGGTGGGCCTGTACGACATCCACACGCTGGAGGCGGCGAGAGGCAGAGGTTACGCAACTTTGGTATGTGAGCACTTGCTGTCGCGTTCGCGCGCAGCGGGAGCCAGATTTGCCTATCTACAAGTCGAAGTCGGCAACATCACCGCACAGCGGATCTACCGCAGGCTCGGTTTCAGGCCGGCTTACCAGTACCACTACCGCGAGCTGTTCTGAGCCCCGTTACAGGCCGGTGGCTTCGTCCAGACCCAGGTGCACATTCATCGTCTGCACTGCCGACCCGCTGGCTCCCTTGCCCAGGTTGTCGAGCCGCGCCATCAGGATCGCCTGGTCTTGGTTTGCGAACACAAACACGTCGACGCGATTGGTGTCGTTGCAGGCCTGCACATCGAAAAAGCCCGACGCCAGCGTGTCGGGATCGCGCAGCGGCATCACGCGCACGAAGCGTTCATCGGCGTAGCGCGCTGTCAGGGCGGCGTGCAGGGCGTCTGGCGTCGTGCCCAACGGGCGCAACTGCAAGGGGACGGACACCGCCAGACCCTTGTAGAAATCACCCAGGATCGGCATGAAGATCGGCCGGGCGGTCAAACCGGTGTGCGTCATCATCTCCGGCACATGCTTGTGTTCCAAAGACAGTGCGTAAGCCCGCGGCGAAGCAAGCGCCTGCGCACCGTCAACTGATGCAGCGGCCGCCTGGTACTGCTCGATCATCTTCTTGCCGCCGCCCGAGTAACCGGTGATCGACGTCGCCGTGAGGAGCGAGTCCTCAGAGACCAAGCCCGCGTCGACCAGCGGCCGCAGCAACAGGATGAAGGCGCTGGCATGGCAACCCGGGTTGGAGATCCGCTTGCTGGCCCGTATCGCCGCGCGCTGCGCCGGCGCCAGTTCCGGCAAGCCGTAGACCCAGTCGGCATGCGTGCGGTGGGCAGTGCTGGCGTCGATCAGGCAAGTGCGCGGGTTCTCGACCAGTGCGGCCGCTTCGCGAGCTGCGCTGTCGGGCAGGCACAGGAAGGCCACGTCGGCCGCATTCAGCATGCGGGCACGCTCGGCTTGGTCCTTGCGCCGATCGGGGTCAATGCGAATCACTTCGACATCGCTGCGCTGCGCCAGGTACTCATGGATGCGCAGGCCGGTGGTGCCTTCCTGCCCATCGACAAAGACGGTGTAAGCCATGAGGGGTCATCCAGGGACGGTTCTCAGGCCGTCGAGGATACGGGAGTCGCGTCAAGTGGCTGCCGGGGACCCCGCGGCGCCCGTTGCACACCGGTCTTGATGGCGGCCCTCATGGACAATCGGCGAATGGTCACGAAAAAACCGAAGGGCCTCGGGCTCGGTCTGGAAGCACTGCTGGGGCCGAGGGTCGACGACGCGGCGCTCGGTGCTGCAGCGGCTTTCCCCAGCACGCTGGCGCTGGACCGCATCGCGACCGGCAAATACCAGCCTCGCACCCGCATGGATGAAGGCTCGCTGTATGAACTGGCCGAGAGCATCCGCAGCCAGGGAGTGATGCAGCCGATCCTGGTGCGCCCGCTTTCCGGGTTGCGAGAAGGCGACTACGAGATCATCGCCGGCGAACGACGCTACCGCGCCGCCAAGCTGGCCGGCCTGAACAGCGTGCCGGTGCTGGTCAAGCCAGTGGGCGACGAAGCCGCCGCGGTGATGGCGCTGATCGAGAACATTCAGCGCGAAGACCTGAACCCGCTGGAAGAAGCACAAGGACTGCAGCGCCTGATCGACGAGTTCAAGCTCACGCACGAACAGGCGGCGCAGGCGGTAGGGCGCTCGCGCAGCGCTGCCAGCAACCTGCTGCGCCTGCTGCAACTGGCCGAGCCGGTGCAGGTGATGTTGATGGCCGGTGACCTGGACATGGGCCATGCGCGGGCGCTGCTGTCGTTGCCGGCGGTCGAACAAAGTCTGCTGGCCGCAGAGATCGCGGCCAAGCAGCTGAGCGTGCGCGAAACCGAGCGGCGCGTGGCGCGGATCGGCTCCGAACCGGCAACTAGCCGGGGATCATCGCCAGCGCTTGCTGCTCGCTCCGGCGATATCACGCGGCTCGAAGAGCAGTTGGCGGACCGGCTCGCCGCAAGGGTCGAGATCCGGCTGCGGCGGCGCGGTCGCGGCGGTCAGTCGGGCGAGATCGCGATTCACTTCGAGTCCCTTCAGTCCCTGGACGGGCTGTTGGAACGGCTCGCCATCAGCGACACCAGCAGCACCTGAACCGCTGCCCGACGGCAGCAGGCCGCGGCAACGACCTTGCCAGCCGGGCGTGCAATGTGGCGTCAGGCGGCCGGCGTCAGGCGTCAGGCGGCCGGCACGCTGCGCCGCCGCTGCAGTGTCAGCCACACCACAGCCGTCGTCACCAGCGCGATCGGCAGCAGCGATCCGATGTTCAGCCATTTCCACCCCTGGGTCGTGATCAGCGCGCCCGACGAGAACGAGCTCAGCGCCATGGTCGAGAACACGCACAGATCCATCAGACCCTGTGCGCGGTTCTTTTCCTCGGGCCGGTAGCTCTGGGTCAGCAACGTGGTGCCGCCGGTGTAGAGAAAGTTCCAACCCACACCCAACGCGAACAACGCCACCAGAAATTGCATCAGATCGATGCCCGACAAGGCAACCGCGACGCACACGGCACTGAGCGCTGCACCGGTCAACATGATCGGCAATACCCCGAAGCGGCGGATCAGATGGCCGGTGAAAAAGCTGGGAACGAACATCCCCAGCACATGCCACTCCAGCACCAACGCCGTGCTCTCGAACGGGTGTCGGCACTGTTGCATGGCGATCGGTGTCGCTGCCATCAGCAGGTTCATCACGCCGTAGCCGAGTGCGGCGCCGATGATCGCCACCGCAAACGCCGGTTGCTGCAGCAATTCCGCAGCGGGGCGGCCGCGGGCCGCGCCCGGTAGCGGCGCCGCGTGTGCAGGAAAGCGGATCGACGACACCACCACCAATGACAGCAGTGCCACCGCCACCAGAGCGAGGTAGGCGCCGGCAAACGGCGTCGGCAACCAGCCGCGCGTGGCGCTGGCCAGGTTGGGGCCGATGAAGGCACCCGCCACACCGCCTGCCAGCACGATCGAGATCGCGCGTTCTCGGTAGGCTGGCGCCACCAGCTCGGGCCCCGCGAAGCGATACAAGGCACCGTTGGCGCTGTAGAAGCCGGCGACCAGCGTTGCAGCCACCAGCAACCAGAAGCTGTGGACCGTCACGGCCAACCAGCACAGCCCTGCCGATACCGTTGCCACCAGCAGCCCGACCTGAAAAGCCCGCTTGCGCCCGACACGCGCCTGCAAGCGTGACACCGGCATCGCCGACAGGGCCGCGCCCACCACGTACCCCGTCACTGGCAGTGTGGCCAGCCAGCCAAAGGGCGCCAACGACAAACCCACCAGACCGTTGATGGCGATGAACGTCACGTTGTTGGTGAGGAACAGCGCCTGGCACACCGACAGCCGCAGCAGGTGAGGGTTCATCGCGCCGATGATCGCACCGCAACGAAACCAAACGCCCGCGGCCCGGTCCATCGTCGTGCATTCGATGTCGTTTGCGCACGGCCCGGTTGCATCGCGGTCAGCCACAACGGCGTCCCCCGCGTTGAGTACCCATCGATCGACAGCAGGATTTCAGTGAGGGCACGCGACTTGCACCGCCTTCGTTCAAGATGATCGCCACAGCAACGCCTGGAGCCGTGAATTGAACGCACTACGCGACGCATTCGACGTGATGTGCAGGGGCAGAATGTTTGATGCTTGATCGCGGCGCGCTGCTTTGATGCAGCGCTGGTGACCGGAAAGCTCTGATGGAGTCTGGGCCCGTACCGCCGGGACTTCATCAGAACTTCCCAGGTGCGAATGGCGGGGTCGTCCTGCTGTTGCGTGCGCTGGCCACCGGAGGTGAACGATGGACGTGATCAGCCATTTCGCCGCGCGCTACGAGCGCACGCGCGAAGAAGAGATGTCGGTCGAGGAATACCTGGACGAGTGCAAGGCCAACCCGCTGGCCTATGCCACAGCAGCCGAACGCATGCTGCGCGCCATCGGTGAGCCCACCACCATCGACACGCGCAACGACCCCCGCTTGTCGCGCTTGTTCGCCAACAAGGTCATCAAGACTTACCCGGCATTCGCCGAGTTCTACGGCATGGAAGACGCGATCGAACAGGTCGTGAGCTACTTCCGCCATGCAGCGCAAGGGCTCGAAGAGAAGAAGCAGATCCTGTACCTGCTGGGACCGGTGGGTGGCGGCAAGAGCAGCATCGCCGAACGGCTCAAGATGCTGATGCAGGAAGTGCCGTTCTATGCCATCAAGGGCAGCCCGGTGAACGAATCGCCGCTGGGCCTGTTCGACACGCTCGAAGACGGCGCCATCCTTGAAAGTGAATACGGCATTCCGCGCCGCTATCTGAACCGCATCCTGAGCCCGTGGGCCGTCAAGCGCCTGGAAGAGTACGGCGGCGACATCCGCAAGTTCAAGGTCACCAAGCGCCACCCCAGCATCTTGAAGCAGGTCGGCATCAGCAAGACCGAGCCGGGCGATGAGAACAACCAGGACATTTCGAGTCTGGTGGGCAAGGTCGACATCCGCAAGCTGGAAAGCTATTCGCAGGACGATCCCGACGCCTACAGCTATAGCGGCGGCTTGTGCTTGGCCAACCAGGGGCTGCTGGAATTCGTCGAGATGTTCAAGGCGCCGATCAAGGTGCTGCACCCCTTGCTGACAGCGACGCAGGAAGGCAACTACAAAGGCACGGAGGGCTTCGGCGCGATCCCGTTCGACGGCGTGGTGCTGGCACACAGCAACGAAAGCGAGTGGAAGACCTTCCGCAACAACAAGAACAACGAAGCCTTTCTGGACCGGATCTACATCGTCAAGGTGCCCTATTGCTTGCGGGCATCAGAAGAGATCCACATCTACGAGAAGCTCTTGAAGAACTCGTCTCTGTCGGCGGCCACCTGTGCGCCCGGCACGCTGAAGATGATGAGCCAGTTCGCGATGCTGACGCGGCTGAAGGAGCCAGAGAACTCGTCGCTGTATTCCAAGATGCTGGTCTACGACGGCGAGAACCTGAAGGACACCGACCCGCGCGCCAAGAGCTACCAGGAATACCGCGACTACGCCGGGGTCGACGAAGGCATGAGTGGCATCAGCACCCGCTTCGCCTACAAGATCCTGTCGAAGGTCTTCAACTTCGACAACGCCGAAGTGGCAGCCAACCCGGTGCACTTGATGTATGTGCTGGAGCAGCAGATCGAGCGCGAACAGTTCGCCAAGGAGTCTGAAGACAAGTACGTCGGCTTCATCAAGGAGCTGCTGGCCCCGCGCTATGCCGAATTCATCGGCAAGGAGATTCAGACCGCCTACCTGGAAAGCTACAGCGAGTACGGCCAGAACATCTTCGACCGCTATGTGACCTATGCCGACTACTGGATCCAGGACCACGAGTACCGTGACACCGACACCGGTGAGGTCTTCGACCGCGGTTCGTTGAATGGCGAGCTGGAGAAGATCGAGAAGCCCGCCGGCATCGCCAATCCCAAGGACTTCCGCAACGAGATCGTCAACTTCGTGCTGCGGGCGCGTGCCAACAATCACGGCAACAACCCGGTCTGGACCAGCTACGAGAAGCTGCGCACCGTGATCGAGAAGAAGATGTTCAGCAACACCGAAGAGCTGTTGCCCGTCATCAGCTTCAACGCCAAGGCCAGCGCCGACGAAGCCAAGAAACACGAGGACTTCGTGACCCGCATGGTGGCCAAGGGCTACACGCAAAAGCAAGTGCGCCTGCTGTGCGAGTGGTATCTGCGGGTGCGCAAGTCGAGCTGACCACGGGCTGAGTTCAAGGAGACGCCGTGCAGCAGATCATCGACCGCAGACTCGCTGGCAAGAACAAGTCGATCGGCAACCGTGAGCGATTCCTGCGCCGCCACAAGGAGCAGATTCGCGGCGCCGTGAAGCGCGCCATCGACGGGCGCGGCATCCGCGATGTCGAGCGGGGCGACGAAGTGCGCATCCCGAAGAAGGACCTGAATGAACCGGTGTTCGGTCACGGGCAAGGTGGGTCGCGCGAGATGGTGCACCCCGGCAACCGCGACTACCTCACCGGCGACCGCATCGAACGCCCGAAAGGCGGGGGCGGCGGAGGGGGTGGCGGGCAGGCCAGCGACCAGGGCGATGACGAAGACGACTTCGTGTTCGCGCTGTCCAGAGAAGAGTTCATGCAGGTCTTCTTCGAGGACTTGGCGTTGCCGCACCTGATCCGCACCCAGCTGGCCGAAACGCCGGAGTGGAAGAGCCAGCGCGCTGGCTACAGCAGCGACGGCACGCCCAACAACCTGCACGTGGTGCGCAGCATGCGCGGCGCGTTGGGACGGCGCATCGCGCTCGGCGCGGGGTCGCGGCAAGAGCTATTGGAACTTCATGAGCAGCTGGAAGCGTTGGAGCGTGCGGCCCAACCGGGCGATGCGGTGGCCCGCGCAGAGATCGATGCGCTGATCGAGCAAATCGCCAAGCTTCGCGCCAAGGTCGAACGCATCCCCTACCTGGACCCGATCGACCTGCGCTATCGCAGCCGGGTGCGCGTGCCGGTGCCCACCAGCAAGGCCGTCATGTTCTGCCTGATGGATGTCTCGGGCTCGATGGACGAAGGCCGCAAGGACCTGTCCAAGCGCTTCTTCATCCTGCTCTATTTGTTCTTGACGCGGCATTACGAGAAGATCGATCTGGTCTTTATCCGCCACCACACGCAGGCGCAGGAGGTCGACGAACAGAACTTCTTCCATGCCCGGGAAACCGGCGGTACGGTGGTCAGCAGCGCACTCGTGCTGATGGAGCAGATCATCCGCGAGCGCTACGACCCGGCGCAATGGAACATCTATGGCGCGCAGGCCAGCGATGGCGACAACTGGCACCACGACAGCGGCCGCTGCCGTGAGCTGCTCAACGACAAGCTGCTGCCGCTGG
>JBDSMV010000112.1:0-5890 GCA_039915715.1 Rubrivivax sp.
CCGAAGCGCTGTTCGACGACCCGGATGCGCTGCGCCTGGAGCCGCAGGTGTCGCAGTGGAACGACGCCGATCGACAACAACTGATCGCCGACGAGGGCTGGGCGGCCGAAGAGGCATCCGCGCTGCAGACCGGAGCGGAGTGGGCGGCCGGGTTCATGCTGGCGGTCGACAGCTTCCCCGGACTTTGGGCGCCGCCCGATGACGAGGAACTGGCGGCGCAGCTGACGCTGTCGCTGGACTGCATCCGCGTGCTGTGTCAACCACCGGGCGCTGCGGCGATAGCGATCCACATCGCGCAACACTACCCGCCCGGCGTCACTCCCGACCGCGAGTCGATGTTCGTCGATGGCTGCCTGGCTGCGCAGGACCTGCGGATGCTGTGGGTCGACGCGGTGCCGCGCGGCGAAACGCGCCGGGTCGCGCCGACCCCGGGTCGCAACGAACCTTGCCCCTGCGGCAGCGGCAAAAAATACAAGAGGTGCCACGGCGCAGTGGCTTGATTGCGGCGGCTCGAGACGTGCCGATCAGTCGGTATCCCCGTCGCGACGCTTGGGCACCACGGTGGCCGGCACATTGACCTCGACCCCGCCGGCTTCGGCGATCGCCAACTTGCCGCGCACCGTCATGTCGCTGATAAAGGCGAACTGATCGCGCATGTCGAACGGGTACGCCTTGAGCTTGTAGTGTGTTGCCAACGGGGTTTCGCTCAGCACCACCACCACCGGCTTGTCGTATTCCAGATAGGCACTCGTCAGAGCCACGTCGCGCAGCGCGCGCTGCACCAGCGCGGCGTCGTGGCGCGGCGCCAGGTAGAACGACGCGACGCACATCAAGGTGCGTGCGCCGTCGTTGGAGTTGGCAATGTTGTGCTGCCAGATTTTTTCGTGCGGCACATGGACGATGTTGTCGGACGGCGTCTGCAGCTCGATCGTGCGCAGCCCCACCGCACGCACCTCGCCATAGTCGCCGCCGATCTCGACCCAGTCCCCGGGGCGGTAGGGGCGTTCGAAGATCGCCACGATGCCGGCGATCAGGCTGCTCACGTAGTCCTTGAACGCAAAGCCGATCGCCACGCTGACCGCGCCGCCGATCAGCAGGAAGTTTTGCAGCGTGACGTTGAAGACGATCGGGAACACCCACAGGATCGCCACCGTCAGCAGCAGCAACCGCGTGATCGGCACAGTGCCCAGCAGCACCAGGCGCAGCTGGCTCGGTCCGCGTTCGGCCAGGAACGGCAGCAGCTTTCTGATCAGCACAATCGCCAGCGCCGTGCCTCCCACGATCAGCCCGATCTTGGTGAAGCTGATGTCCTGCAGGTCGTTGATGAGCTGAGCGGCCTTCTGGCCGCCTTTCTCTGCCGCCGACGAAGCTGCCGCGCTGGCCGACGATGCGACCGATTGCGCAGCGCTGGCGGCGCTGTCAGAAGTCGGTGCGGTGGCCATGCGGGTGCGGGGCTCGAGAAAAAAGCGCGCAGTGCGGCACGGTCACAGTCGGTCCAGCGGATAGCCCGCTGAGGCCAGCGCCTGCCGCGCCGGCGGGTAAGCGGCCGGCCGCACGTGGAAGTCGTCACCTTCGCGGGCCACGAAACCGGCATGCATCAACGCCGGCACCGTGTCGATCTCACCCACGTTCGGCAGCACCGCCCGCAGCTCGGCCCCCGTCAGCTGGCCATGCAGCAGCAGGGCATGCAGCACCAGCAACGCGTCGGCCAGATGCCGGGGTGGCAGCGTCAGCTCTTCGAAGTCGATGACCCACAAGGTGTGCGTGTCGCCGTCGGTCGTCTTGCGGACGTTCTCTGCCACCTTCCCGGAAACCTCGTCCGATTCGAGTTCCGTGCGCAGGCTCTGGCGCCACAGGTGCCATGCCACCCACGGGATGCCGAAGCTGCGCGCGGCCAGGCGCTTCAGGTAGCCGTTTTCTTCGCCGCTGTTGCCATTCCCGTTCCCGTTTCCATTGCCGTTGCCATCTCCTGCAAGCACATCGTGGCCGCTCTCCGCCAGGCGGAACGTCATCGTCGGGCTGCGCTCGTCGGTTGCCAGGCGGCCAAACCACTCGCGCAACCGGTCGGCGTCGAAGGCCTTGAAGGTCATCGCGGTGGGCAGCACCCGGTCTACCGCCAGAGCCCGGCTCAGGTACGACCAGGCCCAGCTGTTGCAGCCGATCACGCAGTGGCGCTGCAGTTGCCCGACGCCGACAAGCAACGCGCGCAAGGCCTGCAGCGCATGGCGATGGCGCAGGAACCAGCGTTCCAGCTCGGGAATCACGAGCACGCCATCGCCCTGCAGATCGGGCAGCTCGTCGGGTTGCCCGGCCAGCAGCTGCGCACGGCCGGGGGGGCTCAGCAGTTGATGGTCGTGGCGGTCGGCCCATGCCGCGAGCAGGCCGCTGCGGTCGCCCGGGGGCAACACCACCAACTGCAGCCATGCCGCAGGGCGGGCTTCGTTGCACCACCCATCCAGGGTGCGGTCGAGTTCGTCCAGCAACGAGCCGTAAGGGGGCAGCCCGACGATGTCGTCCAGCCGTTTCGGCGTGGCGCGCTGCAGCCGGTCGTCCGCCAGCATCGGCTCGTCCTCGGACTGGACAAACTTGTCGCGCACCAAGGTCCAATAGCGCCGCAGCGCATGAACCGTTGGCATCTTCGGCAGCTCGTAGTTGCCGATCGGGTTGAAGGTGACCGGCTCGGGCTCGTTGGTTTCTTGGTCGTGTGGGGGGGACATCGCGGCGCATCGTAGCCTGCCGTCTGTGGCGCGATGGTCGCGGCACAATGCCGCTTCCATGAGCAATCTGCGGCTCCTGCCAGTGTTGGCCTGCCTGCTGCTGCAGGGCTGCATCACGCGTTCGACCGAGGTCCGCGCTGCAGTGGCCGATGCGGCCGAGTTCGCGGCCTGGAGTTGCGTGCGCATCGACGACGAGCTCGACGAAGTGCAGCACCAGGCCGCCGATGTCGCCTACTCTGTCGACGCACAGGCGGGCAACAACATCCTGGCGATGGGACTCGGGGTGATGGTGTTCTGGCCGGCGATGCTGGCGATGCGCCCCGACGGCCTCGAAGCCGCCGACCTGGCGCGACTGAAAGGCCGCTTCGATGCACTGTCCGACGCGGCGCGCCGCCAAGGCTGCGTGCCCGCGGGCGACACCCCGAGCGCGGCGCGGGCCGCCACGCTGGCCCTGTCGCCCGGTGAGAGCCTGGTCTACGAAGACCGCATCGGCCCGCGCGGGGCTTCACGCCAGTGGGTGCTGCAGGTCGATGCCCTGCGGCGCGGTGGGCTCGACTACCTGCTGCGCGGCAGTGGACGGGTGCTACAGGACCATTCCGGCAACATCGTCATGGCTCCGGAGGGCGAGCTGTCCTGGCCCCACCTGTTGCGCCAGGACCTGCGCCTGGGTGCGGTCACGGCCGGCGACATCGTGCGGGTCGGCGACCCCTACGCGCGGGCCCGCATGCGCGGGCAGGTGGTGGCGGTGGGGCCGCAGACCGTTGCCGGGCGGCGCTTCGATGTGGCGGTTGTCGAGTTGTTCGGCGACACCGAACGCGACCGCGAAGCAGGCTTCACTCGCGTCGATGGCGCCATCGTCGTCGACCGCAACAACGGCGTGTTGCTGCGCCTGGACCTGCGCAGCATCGATCCGGGCTTCAGCTTGCAACGCCGCCTGGTCCGGGTCGATGCGGCATTGCCGGACGCCGGTCCGCTGATTCATTCGCCAGCCCGGCCCGGTGGCTGAGCGCCACGTATCTTTACCGCCGGCCCACGTTTGGCTCACCGTTGCATAGCAGCATCCTTTCATCGACAACCCATCTGAAAGGGACCCTGATGAACGCCGCTCTCAAAACCCGTCGCCCGATTCGAAGCTCGAATCCGTTGCGCCTGACGCTGGCCACGCTGGCCCTGGCAACTGCCGCCTGCTTCGCGCAGCCGGTGTTGGCCCAGCCGACGGGCGAGCACGGCGCGCGCCACGGTCATGACAACAGCGGACGCGAAGGCGCACGCCACATGCAGCGCATGCTGGACAGCGTCAACGCCACCGATGCCCAGCGCGAGCAGATCAAGTCGATCATGCAAGCGGCCCGAACCGACTTGAGGGCGCTGCGTGAATCGGGCCGCACGCTGCATGACCAACAGGCCGCGCTGATGGCCAAGCCCACCATCGACGCCCGCGCAGCCGAGAGCCTGCGCCAGCAAGGCATGGCACTGCGGGAGCAGGCCAGCAAGCGCATGCTGCAGGCGCGGCTGGACACCGCTGCGGTGCTGAGCCCCGAGCAGCGCGTGCAGATTGCCAGCCGGATGGAACAACGCCGCACGCTGATGCAACGTCAGCACACCGAACGCGAGCAGCTGGAAGGCAAGAGCCGCTGATCGTGAGGCCGGAAAATCGACACCGATGACCCAACGCCTGCTGCTGATCGACGACGACACCCGCCTCACCGACATGGTGGGCGGCTACCTGCGGCAGGCGGGGTTGCAGGTCGACATCGCAGCGTCGCTGGCAGAAGGCCGACAGCAGCTGCAACACGGCGACTTCGACGCGCTGGTGCTGGACTTGATGTTGCCCGACGGTGACGGCCTCGACTACACCCGCGAGTTGCGGGCCGCACCGCGCACCCGGCGCCTGCCGCTGTTGATGCTGACGGCACGCGGCGAGCCGCTGGACCGCATCGTGGGCCTGGAGATCGGCGCTGACGACTACCTGGCCAAGCCGTTCGAGCCGCGCGAACTGCTGGCGCGCATCAAGGCGCTGCTGCGGCGCGCCGTACCCGACACCGCAGACGACGCGGTGCTTTCATTCGGCAGGCTCGAGATCGACCTCGGCGCACGCCAGGCGCGGCTGGCCGGCAATCTCTGCGACCTGACCAGCCACCAGTTCGAGCTGCTGATGGTGCTGGCCCGCAACCCGGGGCGGGTGCTCTCGCGCGACCAGATCATGGACGCGCTGAAAGGCCATCCGCTGGAAGCCTTCGACCGCAGCATCGACGTCCACATCTCACGCATCAGGGCCGTGATCGAAGACGACCCGAAAGCGCCGCGCCGCGTGCTGACGGTGCGCGGCAGCGGTTATGTCTTCGCCCGCAAGCAGGATGCCGACTAGCGACAGCCGGGGCAGGCCCGGCGTTCGCTGCGCGTTCGAGCGGGCCTGAGCAGGCCGGCCATGCGCTCGCTGTACCTTCGCATCTACCTCACGGTGGTGGTGACGCTGGCGCTGTTCGCCGCCGTGTCCGGCTGGCTGCTCCAGCAACATCTGGAGCGCCAGCGCGGGCTGGCCGATGGCGCGCTGAGCGACCGGGCGGGGGCCTGGGGCGAACTGCTGCGGCGCTCGCTGCCACCAGTGGCAGCAACGGCCGAAGTCCAGCAGGTTGCATTGCGCGACTGGTCGCAACGGCTGCGGATCCCGATGGCGCTGGACGATGCGGGCGGCCAGCGCATCGCGGCCTCGGATTCGTGGCTGCGGCGCGAGTTGGACGGCCCCGATGCGATGCAGCGTGTGCGCTCGATCCACCTGGACGATGGCCGCACGCTGTGGCTGGCCAGGCCCGGCGGGGGTGGTGGCAGTGGCCGGTCGGCCACCTCTGCGAGGAACGCTGCGCGGCCGCCCTGGCTCGGGCCGCCGCACTGGCCCGACGGGCTCGGCCTGGCGGTGCTGCTGGTGCTGCTGTTCCTGGCCGTGGCCGGCGCCGCATGGCCGGTGGTGCGCCGGCTGACACGGCGCCTCGAAGCCCTGAAGCAAGGGGTCGAGGCCTTCGGCTCGGGCGCCTTGAACCAGCGCGTGGCCGAAGACGGGCGCGACGAGGTGGCGGCGCTGGGTGCCAGCTTCAACCGCGCGGCGGCGCGTGTCGAAGCGCTGATGCAGTCGCACCGGAGCCTGCTGGCCAATGCCAGCCATGAGCTGCGCTCAC
>JBDSMV010000130.1:0-3808 GCA_039915715.1 Rubrivivax sp.
GGCAGCCAGGTGCCGCGCATCACGCAGCAGCCGCAAAGCCAGACGGTGTACGTCGGCACGCCAGCCACCTTCTCGGCCGCGGCCGACGGGGCCACGGCCTTCCAGTGGCAGCGCAATGGCGCCAACCTCAACGGCGCGACCGGCGGCAGCTACACGCTCGCCAACCCGGCGGTGAACGACACCGGCCTGCGCTTTCGCGCCGTGATCTCCAACGCCTCGGGCAGCGTGACGACCGACGAAGCCACGTTGACGGTGACCACCAACCGCGCGCCCACCGCACGCATCGACACGCCCTCGGCTACCACCGGTTTTGCCACCGGCGACGTGATCAGCTACAGCGGTGTCGGCACCGACCCCGAAGACGGCAACATCGCCGGTGCCAACCTCAGCTGGAAGGTCGACTTCCAGCACGACGCGCACGCGCACGCCTTCGTCACGCCGGTCAGCGGCAATGGCGGCTCATTCACAGTGCCCGCGCTGGAAGCCGGCGAAGCCAACATGTGGTTGCGCATCACGCTCACCGTGAGCGACTCGTCCGGGGCCACCAACACCGTCACGCGCGATATCTACCCGCGCCAGCAAGTCAGTTCTTTCCCGCTGATCGGCACGCCGGTCAACGGCTGGGGACCTTACGAAGTGGACCGCAGCAATGGCGAACAAGGTGCCGCCGACGGCCTGCCGATGTCGATCGGCGGCGTGCCTTACCGACGCGGGCTGGGTGTGCATGCGCCGTCGGACTTGCGTTTCAACCTGAACCGCACCTGCAGCGGCAATTTCATCGCCGACGTCGGTGTGGACGACGAGGTGGGTGACAAGGGCAGCGTGGTGTTCCAGGTCTACACCGACGGCACGCTGGTGTACGACAGCGGAGCCCTCAACGGTGGCTCACTGCGAAAGACCGCCAACGTCTCTGTAGCGAACGCGGCCGAACTGCGCCTGGTCGTCACCGATGGCGGCAACGGTAACGGCTACGACCATGCCGACTGGGGTGGCGCACGCGTCACCGGCTGCGGCGCGCCGCCGGCGGTGACGGTGTCGAACCTGCAGGTGTCGGACGGCGCCAACTCCGGCAACTGGTCGATTCAGAGCAACCTGCAGGCAGGCAATACCGCGTACGGCGACCGCGTCTATACCTGGAGCGCCGTGCCGTCGTCGGTGGCAGGTGGGCGCTGGATCCGCACGGCCAATTCGTCGAAGGCATACGCGGGCTCGCCGCTGGCCACCTTCGGCATCTCGGCAGCGGCCGACGTCTACGTCGCGTTCGACAACCGCTCGCCGTTGCCGTCGTGGGTCGACAGCAGCTGGACAGACACCGGCGCGGACATGACGATGGCCGAAAGTGCGACCGTGTCGCGCGGTTTCAGCCTGTTCAAGAAGCGATTCAACGCCGGGACGGTCTCGCTCGGGCCGTGGAACGACAACGGCACCAGCCTGTACACGGTGATCGTCAAGTAAGCATCAGGCGCTCGGCCGGGAGTCTCGTTCAGGCTCCCGGCTCAAGCGCGAGATCGGGTCTAAAGCTGATATCGAAGCACCAGGCCGTACGACAGCGCCGCCCACATGATGACGAAGAGCGGTGAGCCGACACGCACGAAATCGCTGAACCGGTAGCCACCCGCATTCATCACCAGCAGGTTGGTCTGGTAGCCCATGGGGGTCACGTAGCACAGGTTGCAGCCGAACATGACGGCCAGCACGAAGGCTTCCGGCGGAGCACCGAGGGAACGCGCCAGTTCGATGCCGAGCGGTGTGCCGATGGCGGCGGCGGCGTTGTTGGAGACGAAGTTCGTCAGCAACCCCATCAGCGCCATCAGCAGGGCCAGCACCCAACCCGGACTCAGGCCGGCCGAGTACGCCGCGAGATGCTGGGCCAGCCAGCCGGTGGCCCCCACCAGATCGAGCGCATCGCCGAGTGCGAGGCTCGCCGAGACGAGCAGCACGACCTTGACCGACAGTGCCTGGGTCACGTCCTGCCACGACAGGCAGCGCGACACGAGCAGGAACAGCACGCCGGCCAGCGCGGCGAGCGAGATCGGCAGGATCTTGGTCGCGGCCAGCGCCACGACGACCGACATCGTCAGCAGTGCAGCCCAGGCCTTGTCCTGCCGTGGCAACGTGAAGCGCGAGTCCAGCAGCAGGCCCACGCCGTCGCGCTGGGCAGCCTGCATCGCGGTGGCGTCGCCCTGCAGCAAAAGGATGTCGCCGGCGCCGACGCTGCGGTCGGGCAGCTCGCCGCGCTGCCAGCCGGCATGCATGTCGCGGGGACGCAGCCCGACCACCAAGACGCCGTAGCGTTGGGCGATGCGTTCGCTGCGCACCGTGCGGCCGACCAGGGGCGAGGTCGGCGTGACGATCATCTGTGCGACCGTGGCCGTGGCGGGTGAGTGCCGGGCCTCGGCGTCGACCTTCGCGACCGCGACTTCCTTGTCGTCATCGCTGCGTTTCGTCTCGCTGGCCTGGGTCCCCGATTTGCCACCGTTCCCCAATGAGGCGAGGTCGGTGTCGTGCAAGGCAGCGTGCAGGCTCGCTTCGATTTCCTTGAGGCGGGTCGCCGTGTCCTGCACCAGCAGCACATCGCCGGCGCGCAACGTCAACGAGGGCAACCGGGTCAGGCTTCGATTCTTGCGCCGAACCTCGATCAGACGCAGTGCGCCACCGGCGGCTGCGAAAACTTCGCGCAGCTGGCGGCCGTCGAGCCAGCTGTCGGGTTCGACGTACAACTCGGCGTCGAAGGCCTCGGTCGACAAGTGCTCGTCCGGGTGCTCCACATTGGCCAGCAGTCGGGGCGCGACCAGCCAGAGATAGGCCAACGCAGGCAACGCCGCGAACGCCACCAGCGGATAAAAGCTGAACAGGCTGAAAGGCCCGACGCCCAAACCCGCGGCCAAACTCACGACGATCAGGTTGGTCGAGGTGCCGATCGTGGTGGCCATC
The DNA here is from genome assembly GCA_039915715.1 of Rubrivivax sp. Lineage (GTDB taxonomy): Bacteria > Pseudomonadota > Gammaproteobacteria > Burkholderiales > Burkholderiaceae_C > Rubrivivax. The sequence goes on from JBDSMV010000130.1 coordinate 2,935, forward strand.
CCGCCGATCAGCACCGCGTAGTTCATCGGGAGCAGCATGCGGGCCGGGGCGACCTTGCCGCGCACTGCGGCAGCGATGATCAAAGGGATCAGCAGCACGACCAGCGGGGTGTCGTTGACCAGGCCGCTGAACAGCGCTGCGCCGGCCAGCACGGCCAGCAGCGCAAGCCGAGGGCGAGTCGCCACCCAGGAGGCCAGCAGGCGAGCTGCCGGCTCGAGGGCGCCTGTAACGACCAGTCCCTGGCCGACCACCATCAGCGCGCAGATCGCGATCAGCGCCGGGTGCGCAAAGCCGGCGTAGAAGCGCAGTGGCTCGACCGCATCGCCCGCGATGTGCAGAGGAAACAGCACGAAACCCAACGGCAACGCGACAAGCATGCCCAGGCAGATCGTGGCGATCGGGATGCGGTCCCAAATGAACAGCGCGAAAACGATCCCCGCGAAAACCAGCATCGCAACGCCGTGACCACTCAGTGGGGGCGCTGGCAGTTCAGAGGTCATCAAATGCTCACGGGGCAATGCAGGGGCCGCAAATATACGTCGACCTACCCAGCGCTTTGGCGTGCGTCGCGCCTGCCTGCGGCCGGCCTGCCGCGCCGCCTGCAGCGCCAGCCGCCGGACCAGCTCTAAAACGCTCGGTGCCACACCTGTCGCATGGCATGACGTTGGAGTCAGCGCCCGGGAGGGCGCGTCGAAACCATATGGAAGTACATTTGTTTCAATGCACCTGCGCCATCAGTGTTCCACGGACACCCCCCGGGTCACGGTGTTCGAACTCCCCAGAAATCCGAATCCAACGGAATGACCCCGCAGAAGAACCTCGAGCCCAATTTTTTCGAGAATGTTCGAGCCGAACTCTCGGACTTTCGCGTCTG